>CAZUUL010000017.1:0-12505 GCA_964623155.1 uncultured Gammaproteobacteria bacterium | reverse complement strand
CTTTTCCCACCCACGCAAGATTCGTGTAATCACCTCCCATGAGGCTTCAAGCTCGTCACTGCGGTTAAACAACATCTGTTCACCTAAAAAGACATCTTCAAGTAAGCGCTCATAGGCTTCAATAGATTTGGTCGTAAAAGATTCTTTGTAAGTATAGTCCATATCAACGTGTTTAAGGCTAAAGGTGTGTCCTGGTATTTTGGTAATGACGCGGATACCAACACCCTCTTCAGGACTAATCCGAATAGTTAAAATATTACCTTCCTCTGGGCAGCCTACTTCTTTAAACAACATATGACACGTCTGGCGAAAGACCAGCGAGATTTCTACCCGATCATCTGCCAAGCGCTTGCCACTGCGTAGATAGACTGGTACACCCTTCCAGCGTAGGTTATCAACAAATAACTTCATAGCAGTAAAGGTTTCCGTCGTTGATGAAGGCAAGATATGCTGTTCTGAGCAAAAACCAGGCACCTGCTTGCCTCGTATTTTCCCCGGGCCATACTGTCCTCGTACCACTCGTGATTTAACCTCAGGTTCCTCAATACATTGAATTTGTTTTACCAGTGTGGCCCGAGCCTCACGCACGCTATCTGAGGAAAATTGTCGTGGCTGCTCCATGGTGATGAGTGCAGTCATCATCAGGAGATGATTTTGGGCCACATCTCGCAAAGCCCCAACACCGTCATAAAACTGCCCCCGCGTGCCAATCCCTCCTGATTCGGCCAAGGTAATTTGTACATGGTCAACGTAATCACGATTCCAAACTGGTTCAAACATACCATTGGCAAAGCGAAAGGCCAAAATGTTCTGAATGGTTTCCTTACCCAAGTAGTGGTCAATGCGATAAATTTGCTGCTCGTCAAACAGAGAAGCAAGTTTAGCATCGATAGATTTTGACGTTTCCAGGTCTTTACCAAAAGGTTTTTCAATGATGATCCGTGTCCAACCATGACTTTGTTTAGATGAATTGGAGGGGTTACTTTTCGCCATTCCTGTTGATTTGATATGCTCAAGAATTTGTTCATAATAAGTCGGTGGTGTCGCCAAGTATAAAAGTTTATTGTAGTCTCGCTTTATTCGCTCGCCAAATGTATGCAATCGGCTTATAACTTCAGTGTAAGCATGATTATCGTCAAAGGTGCCTTGTTGATAATGAAGATGAGATGCAAATACTTGCCACAGTGACGGTTTAAATCGCCTCCCTTCATTATGATGGACCGCTTTTTTTAGTTCGTCTTGAAACTCGCGATCAGTAAAAGGGCGGCGGGCAAAACCAATGACTTCAAATGGCGGTCTAATAAATTTTTCCTGGTACAAAGTATAAAGAGCCGGCATGAGTTTACGATGTGCTAAATCTCCGGTGGCGCCAAAGATGACGACGGTTGAAGGAACTTGTACCTTTCGCATGATAAATCCAGACTAGAGCAAAACACAGAAAAGTGCAAGCGATAATCTTTTTGGGCTGAATTGACTTTTTTCCTCTTTTGTGTGCAAAGTTGAAGTATGGGCAAGTATGTCGTCGTCGCTTTAGCTCTTTTGTTGATCCCTACCATGGTTTGGTACCTAGGGTCTTTGCCAGTGCGGTTTAATCTAAAAGGCAGAGCACAGCTCGCAGCTACCCCCACACCATCACCCACTACAACAGCTGTCACGCAAGCAAAAGTATTTGTCGTTTCTCTTCCTTTTGGAATACCAACGACTGATCCTCAAAATTCAACACAAGAAATCATTAGCAAACTAAAAGACGGTTCACGCTACCACGGCTTCGCTAATGCCAGTGCTCAAGCGTATGTTGAATTCCAAATCTATGGGGGAAGTATTGTACGGGAGACATCATGGACTCCTCCAAGGCAGGCAAACGGAAATTACGATATTAGCGCCATCTATAGTAGGTATAATCTCTGCAGCCTCATCCAAGCTGGACAAGTAAACGAAGTCTGGTTATGGGATGCGGGACAAGGTGGGTTTCTTGAGTGGATCACAAAAGGGCCCGAATGGTCTTCGGTTGGATCTGATTATTCAGTACCAGACTGTGGTAAGCAGGTGACGACTATGGTCTTTAACTACACCCGAGGAGTTGATGTAGCGCTGGAAAGCTACAACCACCGTTTGGAAGGACTGTTCATGCACTATTTTCCCTGCGATTTCTATACCCAGACGTGGCCCTGGACCGGCTGGCCACAAGAGTGTAGCGGGTTAGTCAGCAACCGTTACGGATACGTTGGTCGCCCTTTTTCAGGTAATGATAACATTGGTGTCTGTGGTGATGCACACACTCCGCCAAATATTCTCGACAATAATCATCCATACACATACAATAGTCAAACCACGGTACAATCGATCTGCGAAGATTGGCAGATGGATGGGACTGCGAGGGTTAAATTGTTTAATTGTCAGGAGTGGCATTGCGACAAAACAACCTACCACGTCTGGTGGATGCAAAATCTACCGGGCTACCAAAATACCAATAAGGATCTCCACGGCAACCCCATGCCCAACTGGTGGACATACCTCTTTGGTAGCCCGCCTCCATCGCCAACCGCTGCAACAACACCAACGCCTACCCTTATAGCAACAGCCACACCTTCAGCAACTGTTCCAGCAACGATTTCGCCTTCAGTAACCCCAGTACCAACGGCCCAGCCTTCAGCAACTGTTTCTACCACCCCATTGCCAACTTCAACACCAACGCCTGTACCAGGCAATCTAACATTGTTCACTACCTTTCAAGGCATTACTACTCACAAACCCAAGCAGGTGGTTATTATTGTCTTATCCCAGGGAAACCACATGAGATACAGCTTCCCTAATCAACTGGGAGAGTTTTCTGAAAATGGTGTGTTTTCTACCAGTATAACCGGAGTCACACCTGGTAGCTATCAAATCACGCTCAAGGGCTGGGTACATTTAAACAAAGCTCTACCCAGCTACACCATTACCAGCGGTCAGAACCAGCTTGATCTTTCTTCCGCAGCCCTTACTCCTGGCGATGTCAATGGTGATAATATCATCAATGCCCTTGACTTAAGTCTCATTCTTAACAACTATTTTCCCCGCGCCATGGTAAACAGCAACGCTGATCTTAATCTTGACGCTCGGGTCAATGCCATTGATCTTGGTCTGGTGATTGAACATTACTTTGACAAGGGTGACCAATGAAAAGAATTGTTGTCATCACCATTGGTTTTGCTGTTCTCACCCTTGCTCTTGGACTGACAGTTTTTCTGGTCAAAAGACAGCAGCTACTTACCAGCCGTGCTGCACCAGCCACAAGTCTCCAGCTTGATCCTCCAACGCTCAGCAAAGCACTAGGCGAAATATTTCCCGTCCGCGTACTCGTCAATTCTGGTTCCAATGAACTCGTTACTGCTGATATCGTGCTGACGTTTTCGCCAACTATTTTAGAAGTTCAGTCAGTTGCAAAAGGATCTTTTTTTGCTACAGCTTACGAAATTCAAAACGTCGTTGACAATACCAATGGCAAAATCACCTACAGTCTCTATACTAATAAGGAGAATAAACGAGTGGGGCAAGGAGATTTGGTTATAATCACTATAAAAGCCAAAGGCGTGGGCACATCGCCACTTTCTTTTAGCCCCCAGACTGTTGCCTATGGTCTGCAACAAGGCCAAAATGTGATCACAACTACCCAGGCTGGTTCGTACACAGTCGTTGCTACCACTCCCACCGCTACCCCACTACCAATTTCACCTACTCAAACTATGCCTACGGTTTCACCAACAGCCTCAAGACAACCCAATCCTACAACTTCTCCGAGTTCTGGAACAACAACACCAACCACACCTGCAAAAGGTGGACTCACCGCCTCATCAACACCAAGTCCTCTGCCAACCTTAACTCCCACTGTCTCGCCGACATCAAGACCTTCTGTTACACCCATACCATCGCGTACACCCAGTCCCAGCCGAATACCAACTCCTACCATTTCTGTGGTTATCAAGCCCGCAACACCCCAAGCCGGACACGCACAACCAACGTTTATTTTTGCCCTAATTGGAGTATTTTTAATTGTTGCAGCCAGTGTAATTTTCTAGAACCAATGCGACACCTGAAGGGTGAAATGCTATCGACACCTAACCTAAAGGTGGTTACACTAATAGTATGAGCTATCAGCAAGCAATCTTTGCCAACGGAGAATTCTATCATATCTTCAACCGAGGTGTGGAACGGCGTCAAATTTTTGCCAATAAACGAGATTATCAACGTTTTTTTCAAACGCTGCTCTTTTACCGACAAGAGTACAATCCTCAGTTCCGTTTTTCTTTTCAGAAAAGACAATTCCTAATTTTAAATACAAAGCCTAGCACCTCTCCGCTAGTAGACCTTGTCTGTTATGTCCTGATGCCTACGCATTTCCATTTTCTTGTAAAACAGGTGAGGGATCGTGGAATAACCACATTGCTTAGCAAACTTTCCAATAGCTATACCAAATACTTCAACATCAAATACAAGCGTGTCGGACCATTGCTGCAAGGACCATTTCAAGCAAGACGGGTGGAAGATGATGAACAGCTTATCCATCTTTCTCGGTATGTACACCTCAATCCTATTGTTGACTCTTTGGTGAAAGATTTAGGTGATTCTCCTTACTCATCGTATCCAGAGTATTTAGGGCTTTCGGAGACTAACCTTTTTCAGAAAAAAAGCGTACTTAGCAATTTTTCATCAGCAAAAGATTATGAACAATTTGTCCTTGATCAAGTGCAGTACGCTCGGGAGCTGAAAAAGATAGAACGGTTGCTGTTTAATGAATAGAAAAAGGTGTCGCTTTATTTCACCTGAAGGGTGTCGCTTCACCCTAGTACGCCACTGTTCTCGTGAGTTCAACCGCTGTTCCAAAAATCGGGGTGAAGACTGCCCGGACAGCAAGATTACCTGTCACCACATCGTAGGTGCAGTTGCCACCGGTTGAACACGTTCCCAGCTTCACTTCGCGGATAATTGGGGCCGCCGATGGTTGGGGCACGTCGAAAGATCCGTTTACTCCTTTGTCACCCGTAGTTGTCGGATAAGTGACGCTGTAAGTGATGCGGCGGACGTTGTCGAGTTTGCTGAAAGTTAGGGTAATAGTTTTTTTATCGTTTGCCAAAACAGCGTTTAATAAAGGTTGTAAGACAGGTGCGAAAACGGCTGTTGTGATAGCAGGAGTAGGGACTAAAAATCTGCTAGGTAACGAGGTCAGTGTCGGGACAGTAACGGTAATAGTAGTTTCAGCGGCACGCGACTTAACCGAAGTTACGTTTCCTTCCGAACGCAGATGGGCAACAGCAAAAACAAAGCCGCCGAGAACCAACGCGCCTGCCACCGCCAGGCCTACAATTGCAATGATATTTTTGCGACCTAATGCCTGCATATGTTCATTAGACGCTAATCAGGCAGAAATTGCAACAGCGGTTGGGGTAGATTCGTCAGCACCTGCCATCTGGGGGTTTAGCGCTTCGGAGGTTGGAGGTTGGGTTGTGGACGGAGTTTCAGGTTGCAGATTTTTAAAAATTTCATCTAGACTTTTTTTGTTAAAACCTTTAATCACCGTTTTCGGCGCTTCCGGATGATCATCGTTTTGGATGACAGTTACTGGAACACCGGAAAATCCTTCACTTACTGCCAAAAATTCCGGCAGGCGCGCAGCCTCTTGATCCAAGAGAACTGTAGTATAGACAATACCTAATCCGTCAAGATATTGTTTTTCTTGCTGGCAATACGGACAACTTGAAGTCGTATATAAGGTGACTGTCATAAACTAAGCTTATCATACCCGAGGCAATGATTGTCAACCCGTCATAAAATAATAACGTCGCACAATAGATAATAAGATCAGAAAATGTGGATAAGTTATACACTTTATAACAATAAATTCAATTATAATTTTCTAAATATAGAATATAGAGTATTTTTTTAGTTCATTCGGGAAAGAATTTTTATAACGTCTTGCTTTTTCTCTTCCGTCACCCGGATAACGACAAGACCCTTTTGCGGCTGACCATAGACAACTACCGATTCCAGAGGTGCCAGCAGGATTGCCGGAAGAGTTGCTAAATCTTCTTCACCGATGACGCAAATAACCGAAGGTGCAGATGGGTGATTCATGACTTTCTCATCTATAATTCTGCGCAAATGCCCGATAAGTGACTGTGCCACCGTACCTTTGGGGTTACGGGTCCTAATCATACTTGAGCCGTCAGGAAAGCCTAAATCGCTTAAGTTGTAGAAATATTTTTTTCTTCGGATGGCAAAGTCTATTACTGCTATATCCGGTAAAATGCCTATGTCGCACAATGATTTGGTTGCTGCATCACCTACTACAATTCGCATCGTTGCTTGCCGCCAAAAGGCATGTCTGGTTAATGTTTGGGAAGCAATCTTAAAATTAGCTTCGATCCCTGTGATAAGTGTCCCAAGGGGGTGTTTCAGCTCGATTCGGAGTTCCTGGCTTATGCGCCGGTTGCCGATGCCTATCTTTGGTAAATGAAAAACATAACCTTCGCGATTTTCCCGACCGATCCGGATAAATTCTGAAGAAATGGGTCTTCTATCAAATCCTCGGACAAAATTAAAGTGAATTATCTTGAGTAACTTTAATCCTCTTTTTTGCCTCTCCAGATTTATTTTACGGGCATTATCATATGTAGCGGAAGTTACCAGAAGTGCTTCTATATTAGGATTATCAGTGGTTATTCCGTAAATGTCCTCGAGTTTTTCAAAGGAAGCGCGGGTTAAAAGATGGTGTCTTTCTAATAATACCATGACCGCCTGTCTCCTTATTTGATATGATTCAACGATTGTCGCCAGCATTTTTTCCCGCACCAGAGTCTTGCTGGTTATCCCAATCGACACCCGGTCGGCCAGGGTAAAGGCGTGGAGAATAAAGGCTTCATGCCCTTTATGCAGATGGTCAAAAGTCCCGCCCAAAGCCAGAAGTTTATACTTCATGTTTAAGCAAAGATTACCACAAAATATGTTAAAAGACTATTGCCCCACTCAACCCTCATTTTTGCAAGGAAGTACCTTGCACAACTTTAGCTACCAATAAAAGAAGACAAATGTCTTGACAATTTCTTTCCAATATCCCACACTAAATCTAGGCAGCGCTTACCTTATTATGAAGAAAATTATTTTAAGTGTTGGCCTAGCGGGAATACTCCTCGGACTCGTACTCGTCTATCCTCAACGAGATGCCCAAAGTCAAACGCCCACAGTCAGTAGTACGCAAACAGATAGCAACAAAGCCCAGTATGATCAGAAAAGACCGCTGATCGTCAAATTCAAAAAAGGCAGATCAAAACGAGCCCTTGAGCAAGCAGTAACTGGGGCGTCACGTTCAACTCTTTCCCAGCTAAAGAAACGCTTATTCGGGCCTAGCAATGAAGAGCAATTGCTTACCAATATCCGGTCACTAGAAAATCGTTATGCTTTACAGACTAAACCCATCAGCCATGGTCACGAAGACCTTGTGGTAGCAGAGCGTTTAAATACCCAACCACTTGATATCGCTCAAGCAGTAGCTGCCTTTAAAAGCCTGCCCAATGTAGAATACGCGGAGCCAAATTATCTGCTTACTATTCAAATCGCACCAAATGACCCATATTATCAAGATAGTTATCCAACTAATACAGTAAATCGTGATCCCAGCTGGAATCCTGCGTTTGATTATCAATGGAATTTGAAAAACATAAAGTCAGAAGGGGGCTGGAATCTAACCACCAGAAATTCAAATATTGTAGCTGCAGTCATTGATACCGGTATTGATTATACTCATCCCGAGTTTGGCAGCTGCACCCTTAATCAAGTCAGAAACAACCAGTGCAGCAAGATAGCTCCAGGTTACAATTTTATCGATCTCAATGATAACCCGATGGATGATAATTACCACGGGACGTTTGTGGCCGGTATTATTGCAGCGTTTACAAATAACAATCAAGGCATCGCCGGTGTAAATTGGAATGTAAAAATAATGCCTGTTAAAGTCTGTACCAACACAGGTTACTGTGACTCTGCTTCAGTTGTCAACGGTATTATGTATGCTGCGGATCATAATGCACAAGTAATCAATCTCAGTTTAGGGACCAATTCCCCTACACAAACTCTCCAAGATGCGATCAAATATGCATATTTAAAAAATATCGTAATAGTTGCTTCCGCCGGCAATCAAAATGTAAGCACAACCATGATGTATCCAGCAGCCTACAATGAAGTAATCACTGTGGGAGCAAGTGACGAATTGGATAATAAAGTCGCGTTTTCAAACTTTGGCTACAAACTAGACGTGGTCGCGCCCGGTGGCGGCAGTGATTGTACAATGTCGGGACGACCTAATTTTTGTAATAATATTCTTTCACTTAAATCTTCCCAGAGTAATCGTGATACAAATCTAAATGTTGGCGCTAGCTATACCCGTTCATCCGGAACTTCATTCTCTTCACCTCATGTAGTCGGCTTAGCCACTTTAATACTTTCACTTAGACCAAACTCCACCAACGAAGAAGTCCGGAACATTATCCGCAATGGTGCCGATGATATTTATCTACCCGGTTTTGATGAATGGACTGGTTATGGCAGAATAAATGTCGCCAAGACGCTTAACCAGTTGAATGCAGCATCCCGTGGTGAAGCGTTGATAACTTCCCCTCGCCACCTTGAACTGGTTGGGCAACAATTTACTCTAAGCGGCACAGCACGCGGTAACGGCTTCCATCGTTATCAACTAAGCTACGCTCCTTCTCCCAATGGCCCCTGGAATACCGATGGCGTCAATTTAACCACCCCCAACGGTGCACAAAGTGTAAACAATAGCACACTGGCAACGATCAATTTGCCACCGGCCTACCCCAGAGGCGAAGTGTACGTAAAGCTAGAAGTAGAAACCGACAACGGTGCCCAATCGGCCATGTCACAACTGGGATACTACCAAAAACCAGGCAGCGTCTGGCCTGCATTTCAGGAAGGAGACAGGAATCCAACTCGAAATAGATACCCATTGCTAGTTGACATTAATGGAGATGGTAAAAAGGAAATAATTTTTGTAGACCAAGATAGTAAAAAAGTCCGAGTTTATGACCATTTAGCTCATCTTTTATGGGAAAAAGACTATGATGGATCGATTATTTCTGCAGGAAAAATAGAAGATGGTACACCTGGACTCCAATTGATTGGTCAGTCTTCCACACGGATGATAGCTTGGAGAGGAGATGGAAGTGAAATCCAGAACTTTAATATTCCTGAGCAGCCATCATCTTCCAATATCGTGGTAGATGATCTTGATCAGGATGGTAAAGATGAAATCGTATATATTTCAGGAAACAATTTGTCAGTTCTATCTAAAAACGCCAGTAATCAATATTCTATTAAATGGGAGAAAAGTATTTCTGCTGGAGGTGGAGATTTTCCAATTATTATGAAAATCTCAGCCGATGGTAAAAAGGGGATTGTAACCTTTGCCAATAATTCTCATGACCTCAAGGTATACGATTACAGCGGTAATTTACTAGCTACAACAACTCGGCAGGGATCATATTATTTTACCAAAATTGTTTCTTTAGACGTTGACGCCGATGGTGTAGATGAATTGGTTTATTATGAACGTTGGGCTGGACTTAGTGCAATTAAACTTCAGAATAATAGCACAACACACCTTTGGGGACCTTTTGATCCTCAATCTGATGCATCGTATCTTGGGAGCTTTGATCTAGATCACGATGGTAAACCTGAAATATTTTTTCAAGACAGCTCAAGAGGGCAATTTGTAATTAACGGCGATGGCTCAATCCGCCTTCCGAAACAAGGTGATCTATTCGCGTCCCCGCTATATTCCTCTTACCAAGGCTACAAAGATACTGCAAAATTCTCGCTTCTCGATATTGATAATACACCAAATCTTGTAGAGATTGGAGAACGCTATCAAGATGAGTATGAATACTTAGAATTAATACCTTTCAAGAATGATTCAACGACTAAATTCTTGCTTGATTCGTTTAGAAAGATACCTTTCTCCAGAACGTTTGCTGATCCAAAATACCTAGCAGTTGCTGATCTTGATGGCAATGGTAAACCAGATATTGTAATAAACCGAACAGGCATTTTGGAACTACCCTTTACGACTGGTAAAGTTTACTGGCCCCAATATCTGCATGATGAACGCCACACAGGCTCATATAGTAGCGTGATTCCAGCATTTACCCCAACTCCCACTCCCACAGCCTGTCCCAGCTGTATTGAATATCTGCATTCAATCCCCTATAGAGAACCTGGTGGTCGCTATACGGTGATTCTGTCATGGAATAATGTTGATAATGAAGAAGGCTATGAAATCTATCGGGGTAGCTCACTACTTATCAGACTAAGTGCTAACACAACTACCTATACTGATAGCAGTGTAGTTTGTGGTACGACCTATACCTATGACGTCAGACCAGTCAGAGCCAGCTGCACTACCCATGCCTGTACTGCCCTGCCTGTAACCACCACAGCCTGTCCCATTCCCACCAACACCCCCATCCCCATCACCTTCCACATCCAGCCTGGCACGGGACAAAGAGGAACAGTTACCGTCGCACCCACACCCCTACCACCTCAACTTTGTCCCGCCCAATGTAGCTACACAGCTCGTCTGGGTCGAGCAGCCGGAGATGCTGATTGCAATGGCAAAATTGAACTTAACGACTTTGCCATTTGGCTAACACAGTATCAAGTATATTCAGATAACAAAACTATCAGCGGTCCTGAAAGAATCGCTGACTTTAACTGTAGCCAGCAACAACAAGGAGTAACTCGCGAAGATTATGAGATTTGGCTTAATAGTTATCGCAGCTTATCTAAATAAATCTATCTTGAGTTATGATATGACAAAATATTTCAAAATATTTCTTTATATAGCTGGTGTAACCATCTTGCTTTTGATTTTAGCTGTCAGCTTTCATCTGACCCAACGTCGGCAAAGAACCACCAGTCAGGCTCAATTTGCTAATGTGGATTTGATCTTGCCGCAACCGTCTTCCCAATATAGCGTCGGGCAGGAGATTCTGGTGGAGTTAAAGATCAAGTCAGCCGGCGCCAGTATTGCCGGGGTTGACGTGGAAGTTACCTTTGATAGTGGAATTTTAGACCTGGTGCAAATTGAGCCGGCAAGCATTTTTCCACCCGAAACAGTTTTACACAAGGATTTAAGCACTCAAAATAACGCTGGCATAATTCGCTTTACAGCAGTTAAAATCGGTAATACTGCCATCAGCTATCCTTTGGGAGAGTTTACTGTTGCAAGCGTCACCTTTAAAGCTAAAAAAGATGCTCCCGAGGGCACAACAGTCAGTTATAAAGCCAGAGAGATAGTTGGATTCAATCCCGATGCCAACTCAACTGATAAAAAGCTGGCCACTAACCAAACACAAGTTACGCAAAAATACGTCATTACCCCAACAAAGCTCTAGATGAAAAAACTACTTCTGCTTGTGTGCTTGCTTTTAGTCATTGGTACAAGTTTGCTCGTCCACCTGCCATTCCTAGCTAAACCCTTTGTTGGACACCACGATTGGAACAGCGTTCTTCACGGTCAGATTGCCCGTAACAATTTGCGCTACGGCCTACCAACGACTAAACTTGGGCAAGTTACCAACGCCGGAGTCACTACCCCGAGTGAATTTGTTTACCATACCCACCATCCTCTGCTTTGGCCGCTTTTGATCACTTTAAGCGTGGCCATTTTTGGCATGCATGAATGGGCCATCCGGCTGGTTGCTTTTATCGCTTCGCAAGCAATGATCGGCGTCTATTTTATTCTAGTGCGAAAATATTTTGGCACTCTTATGGCTTTTTTGGCCAGTGCATTTCTACTGGCAACACCCATGTACATCTATTTTGGCATTCTTCCCGACAAAGAAGCGCTTGTGCTTTTACTTTTGCTGCTTTTAATCTGGTTTTACCTAATTTTTTTGAAAATGCCCTCATTTCAAAGCTTTTTCCCAGTCGCCTTAATTACAACCATCGGCGGCCTGACGCATTGGATGTTCTATTTCATTCCCCTAGTTTTGTCACTCCATTGCTTGCTCTCAAACGTTAATGAGTCGCGCAAGGAACGATTCTTCGTATTTTTCTTTTTACTCTTTACTCTCTACTTTTTACTTTTTATAACTCTTATCTTCCACCTATACCACACCAAATTTCTGACAGGCGAATACTTAGGTGGCGGACTTGGGCAAACCCTGTCTTTTCGCTTAAGCCAACAAAATGCCGACCAACAACCGTTTACTCTCTTAGAGTATCTGGCAAAACTCTGGAATCGCCTGGGAAATTATTTTGGCTGGATTGTTCTGTTACCAGTGGTCATTGGACTATTCTTAAGCTGGCGCCGCGAGAATAAACTAATAGGGTCAGACCTTGAATTCCTTGAAGGTCTGACCCTAAATCTTCTTTTTCTTTTTATCGGAATCGCTCTTATATATCCGCTGATCTTTCGTAATTATGTTTACATCCATGACTACCTAATATATAC
>CAZUUL010000016.1:0-13108 GCA_964623155.1 uncultured Gammaproteobacteria bacterium | reverse complement strand
CTAAAAGAACAAAAAAAAATATTACCTTCCAGCCGATTTTTATAATTCTCTCGATAAGATTCCCTATTTTTATAAGGGTAAAGGGAATGGTTAGTATAAGAAAGGCAATTAAACTGATTAAAGTCCCACTTTTTCTTTTTTTTGGCCTTGACATGAATTGCTGTTATACCACAAATTATGGGATTTGGGAAGAAGTTGTTGGATGCGGTAGAGTGGGAGAAAGCTATAGGGGTTTAGCCATGTCGACGATTGTCGAATAGTCATGTTCATGGCTGCAATCTAGGCAATATTGTAGGGTAAAGCGATCAGCGACAATAGTTTTTTCCTGCTCTTCTATATTATCCGTTTGACTGGCAGGGGCGAGTCTACCGCTGGATTTGTCAATCCTCACCCGCTCTTTGCGCATACCGCTGCCAGGGGGAGGAAGATTGTCTTTTTGAAAATACTCAAAGCGGGTTTTACAGCCTCCCTGATCTTCAGGAACAGGGTTGCCATCGGGTTGGCTTGCGGGAAGAGTTCCGGTTATTTCACAGACGTGTCTACCTACAATACCTTGTGGTTGTTTAGGCCAGAGATCGGGTTGATTAGCTAAAACATAGCGCATAACGGCATTCCATATGGGACCGGCGCCTTCGGCTCCAGAGGTCCGCATGGGTGCGTTATCATTATTTCCCACCCAAACGGCAGTCAGAAAATTTGGGGTGAAACCAAGCGTCCAGTTATCTTTATAATCATCAGTTGTTCCGGTTTTAACCGAAACCGCGTCTTTGCCAGGGATTATAAGCACGCTTGACCGGCCAAAGGCAGCGCTTCTGGCATTATTGTCCAAAAGTATATGCGAAATCAGGTAAGCCACCTCGGGTGAGAGGACTTTTTTTCCCGAAATAAGAAGCGAGGAGGGCGGATTTAAGCGGGCTAAATCAAGCGAAAAGTTAGCATCTTTAAACTCGTAGAGAATTTTTCCATTTTTGTCAGTTACCTTAAGGAGTGGAGTTAATTCCCGTTTGATTCCGCCATTGGCAAAGACGCCGAATGCGGTTGCCATATCTGTCATCTTAACTTCACCGCCTCCAAGGGTGAGTGATAAGCCATAGCGGGAAGGATCAGTAAAACTGGAAATACCCATTGCAGAAGCGGTGGCGATCATGGTCTCCAGCCCATTTAAGGCCAGCATTTTGACTGCTGGAATGTTATAAGAATTACCCAGGGCAAAACGCAACTGGACCGGACCGTGGGTTTTGCCGTCATAATTTTTGGGACAATAGCTTGGCTGGCCTGCGACTTGAAAACAAGTGGGAGTGTCCAGAAACATGGTAGAAGGCGTAACTTTATGCGTTTCCAAACCAGCCGCATAATTGATGGGTTTGATCGATGAGCCAGGTTGCCGGAGAGCTGTGGTAACGTTGAAATTACCCGATCCCGTAGCAAAGTAGTCTACGCTGCCGACCATGGCTAAAATTTCTCCAGTGGCTGGCCTGGTAACCAGGGCTGCACCGTTGCTGACGCGGGCATTTTGCAGCCTGGCCACACCCGCAGAAAGCGTCGCCTCGACCGCCTCCTGAAGATCAAAATCAAGGGTAGTGGTCACCTGAAGGCCACCCTGTTCCACCGCTCTCTCGCCATATTTTTCTACCAGCTTTTCCCGGGCAAACATGACAAAGTGGGGAGCTTTGATATCGCTTCGCTGCTTGGCAAAAACAATCGCTTGAGCCAGCGCTTCTTGAGCCTGCTCCCGGGCAATATATCTGTCTTCAACCATGCGTTCCAGTACTGCCTTTTGTCTGATGCGGGCCAATTCCGGGCTAGCACCAAAGGGGGAATAGCGGGTGGGGGCGGCAGGGAGTCCGGCTAACAGGGCAGCCTCAGCGAGCGTCAAATCGCCCACATTTTTATCAAAATAGGTTTTGCTGGCTGAAGCTATGCCATAGCTTGTACCGCCGTAAGGCACATGGTTTAAGTACATTTCCAAGATCTGGTCTTTGCTGTAGAGCCGCTCGGCCCAAAAAGCAAGAAGAATCTCTTTGATTTTACGCTGGAGCGTGCGTTTGGGCGAAAGCAGAGCCGTTTTAACCAATTGTTGAGTGATGGTTGATCCGCCCTGAAGTTGCCTGGTCAGGACAATTTCCCGCATGGCCCGCAAAATTCCGCCAATGGGAGAAATTCCCTGATGTTGATAAAACTGTTTATCTTCTATGGCGATGGTTGCTTGCCGCAGAATCAGGGGAACATCTTTAAGTTTGACCAGAGTCCGGTTTTGATCAGCAAAAATTTCAAACAGTAATTTTCCGTGCCGGTCATAGATTTTGGTCGTTTGCGGGACGTCGTAGTAGGCAAGTTTGGCAGGGGTTGGCAGGTCACGCAGGATGTAGACATAAGTTGCGATGCTGCCTAAAAATAGTGACATCAGAGCAAAAAAAATAAACAACTGATGTTTTCTTTTGAGCGCGCTTTGCATGATAAAGATTATATCATTCTGCCTGTGATACAATATTTTAAATGGTTTATACTTGGGCGCTAAATGGTAACTGGATCGATCTGCTAATTATTATTATTCTCCTTTTATCGGTCTGGGAGGGGTTTGGCCGAGGTTTATTCTTTGGTATCATTGACCTGGCGGGGTTTCTCATTTCATTTTTGTCAGCGCTCAAACTCTATCTGTTTGTGGGTGAACTTTTAGTGGTTAATTTTGCCCTCAGCCGGGGAATTGCTCACGCCATCGGCTTTTTGCTGGCAGGGTTTGCTAGCCAGTTGGCTTATAGTCTTTTAGTGAATATCGTTTATCCTTTCATCCCAAAAAAACTCCAGAATGCAAAATGGAATAGTTTACTTGGATTTATTCCAAGTCTAGGAAGCGGAGCAATTTTTACCTCATTTATTTTGACGCTGCTTATAAGTTTACCCATCCGCGGAAGTATCAAGGCCGACATTTTATCGTCAAAACTGGGCGGGCCGCTGGTTCGCCAGACACAGGGGGTTGAGCGGCAACTGCGGAGTATTTTTGGTGAAGCAGTAAGTGAGACGCTGACATTTTTAACTATTCCTACCACCAGCCAGGAACACCTTGATCTCAACTTTACCCAAAAAGAACTGACTCTTTCCCCCGAGGACGAACAAATCATGCTTGGCCTTTTAAACGGAGAACGGACACAGATAGGATTGCCGGCGCTCAAAAAAGATCAAGCGCTCACTAGCGTTGCCCGGGCGCATGCCAAAGACATGTTTGAACGAGGTTATTTTTCCCATTATACGCCTGAAGGGAGTTCGCCTTTTGATCGAATGGAGCGGGCAGGAATCCAATTTAGCGCTGCCGGAGAAAATCTCGCTCTTGCCCCAAGCGTACAACTTGCTCACCAAGGACTTATGAACAGCAAAGGCCACCGGGAAAATATTCTTTCTTCTGATTTTGGCAAAGTAGGAATTGGAGCAATCGACGGAGGAGTTTACGGGATCATGTTTGTGCAAGAGTTCACCGACTAGAGAAAAAAATGCTTGCAGGAATTCACGGATTAGATTTAGAGTTTACATCTTGACAATATGTACATATTGTTATATAAGTAAAAGGAGAGAATATTTATGACCCGAGTTTCTATCACTGATTTCCGCGACAACCTTGCCATGTATTTGCGAATCGCCAAGTATAAAGGCGAAACTATTCTTATTGTCGATGACAAAATGGATGAGCCGATGGCAGAAGTGGGGCCTCCGATGGAAAAATCAAAAAAGGAGAAGGACTGGGCTGAATACTTGAAGCTGGTTAAAGACTCATTTGGCGTATGGAAAGATTTGCCGCCGGATAAAAATAGGGCAGCCTTGCGAAGAGCTGACCGAGCTGCAATGAGAAAAAGATTGGAAGATAAATGAATGCTATTATCCTTGATTCAGATGTCTTTATTGATCACCAAAGAAAGAAGAATAGTCATTTCCAACGTCTCATAAATACCGCAAGTCAAAAAGGTTATCAACTTTTTATTCCAACAGTTATCATCGTAGAAATATTTGTCGGTTATGAATTATTGGTTGAGAGGGAACTTGTCCGGACAGAAAAACTTCTCAAAAATTTTAACCGTGTCCCTTTAACTGACGATATTGCCAAACTTGCTGCCAAAATTGGTCGCGAGCAAAAGCTCGGCTTTGTGGGTGCAGTTGACTTGGTTGTAGCTGCAACTGCTTTGACTCTTGATGCAGAACTTGCGACAAACAACAAAAAGCATTTTCAGTCTATTCCTAATTTAAAGCTCTTCAATTTTAAAAGACTACTATAGAAATTTTTAACCTCTTGACATATCGGAAAAATGTGATATATTGGTTTTATGAACATATCAAAAAAACACGGTGTATCAACACAGCCGCAAGAAAAAGAAGCCGGGAGTAGCACTCGAGAGGAGTTTTTCGGGGAAGTCTCGAGATCTTTTGAACTTCTAGGAAACCATCTCAGGTTGAAAATCTTTCTAAAAATCCTTGCTGAAGGCTGTGATTGTGATATCAACACTCAAAGAGGATATAGCGGGAACTGCGTGACGGGTATCATGGAAGACCTAAAACTCCCACAATCAACTGTTTCTTCATATATTAAAGACCTATCTTACGGTGGACTTATTCACTGTAGTAAAAATGGCAAATACGTTTACTGTCGGCCAAGTAAACAAGCCTTGATTAATTTAAAAAGTTTTATTGATAGCAGCTTGAGTCAGTTAAAGTATGAATAACAAGCTAGTTATTGAATGGAAGCATTTAGACAAAGATGGAACGACTTGTGATCAATGTTTTGCCACAGGAAAAAATTTACACAAAATGATTAAACGCTTAAGAAGCGAGCATACAGAGCTAGAGATTAAGTTTAAAGAGACTAAGTTATCAGATAAGGAGATTGACGAGTCAAACACAATTTTATTTAACGGCCAACCGATTGAAGGAGTGTTAGGTGCAAATATTAATGAAAGTCATTGCGAGTCATGTTCGTGCATCACCACTACACCAGTTGACTGTCGAACGATTGAGTATAAAGGCAGAATTTACGAAGAAATTCCAGCAGAACTTATACGCGAGGCAGCCTTAAAAATAATCGGCCGCTTGAAAATGAGGTAATCGATCTACCTATGAACATACTACTTCTTAACGGCAGTGTGGCTCAAAAATCACATACCAAAGCATTGCTTAGATATATTGAACAGCTGCTAAAAGATAAAAGAGTAGAGACAGTATTTTGGGATTTGAAAGCCAAACCTCTTCCTTTTGTTATACCTGAATATCACCGCAATCCTTGGGATACACCAAATGACACTGTGAAAGAGTTTGTAAAAGTGGTTGGTGAAGCTGATGGAATAATTTTGGGAACACCACTTTATCATGGTTCGTATGCAGGAGTTTTGAAGAATGCGCTTGATAATCTTCACCTTGACGCATTCAGAAATAAACCACTAGCTTTGGTAGGTAATGGCAGTAATTTTCGGGCTGGGTCACCCATGCTTGACCATTTGCGATTAGTAGTACGAACAATTTACGGCTATGCCCTCCAAACCCAAGTTGGTACTAATAACTCAGATTATCAGGAAATTGAGAGTGGATATGAGCTTATTAATGAAGATATAAAAGATCGCTGTCAACGATTAGTTGACGAGCTGGTATTATTTGTTAAACTATTGAAAAGCAAATAGATTTTGTCTCAAAAGCTTTTAAGGGAGGTGATTGATTTATGTTTACTTTACCAGATTTACCGTATGCGTATAACGCACTGGAACCATATATTGATGAGGAAACGATGCATTTGCACCATGATAAACATCATGCCACGTATGTGAAGAATTTAAATGACGCGCTTTCTGGTCATGACGATTGGTTGTCTATGGATATTGATGACGTCATGAAAAAATTAAACGATGTACCTCAAGAAATTCGGACTAAAGTGCGCAATAATGGGGGTGGCCATGCCAATCATACCTTTTTTTGGCAAGTGATGGGAGCCCCGCTAGCTAAGGGGAAAGGCGGAGAGCCAAGTGGAGAGTTGCTTGAGCGTATTGAAAAAGGTTTTGGCGGTTTTAGCCAATTTCAAGCGGCATTTGAAAAGTCAGCGCTTGGTCGCTTTGGCAGCGGTTGGGTGTGGCTGGTTAGTAGCAGTGGCAAATTAACACTTACCGATACGCCAAACCAGGATAATCCCTGGATGGATGATCAGACTCCAATTCTCGGACTCGACGTCTGGGAACACGCCTATTACTTAAAGTACAAAAACATGCGGGCGGACTATGTCAAGGCCTGGTGGAATGTGGTCAATTGGGAGGAAGTGGGGAGACGATTTGCAAAGGTGAGCTAACTCTATGAGGGTAGTACTCCAACGCGTCAGCCATTCAAAAGTCACGGTTAATGGAAAAATCATTGGGGAGATTGGCCCTGGGTATATTATTCTTTTAGGCGTTAAAGAGGGGGATAGTGAGAAAGAGGCGAAGTTTTTGGCGGAAAAGATTGTTAACCTTCGGGTGATGAGTGATGAGAACGATAAGATGAATCGGTCGATTCTGGATGTGGGAGGCAAAATCCTCGTCGTCTCCCAATTTACTCTTTACGCTGACACGTCAGGAGGAAGACGTCCTTCATTTATCCAAGCGGCAAAACCAGAAATTAGTAAGCCCCTGTATGAATTATTCGTTGAAGAGTTAAAACGATTAGGAGTGAAAAAAGTGGCGACAGGGGAATTTGGGGCATATATGGAGGTGGAGATTTGCAATGACGGCCCAGTGACGATTATAATGGATAGTAGTTAGAAATATATGGAAAGTAAAGAGTAAAGAGAAAAAAGTAAAAATACAGAGTAAAATTCAAAGATATCTTTTATTTTTGATCTGTATATTTGCTCTTTGCTTTTTTATTTTTTATCTCTTTTGACATTTGCGTGTTGAGGTTGATAGTATAGTTTCATGCCCGAGTTTTTTGAGGAACTGCTTTCATCAACCACGCCTCCGACGTATAAATTCTTCAATGGTTCTGCGTGGGTTCCCTCTAAGTCAGGAAAGTCTACAGAAATTCACTCGCCGGTTGATGGAAGTATTGTTGGTATTGTTCCCGTGGTAACGAAAGAAGAAATTGATGAAGTGATTGCCAAAGCCAAAGTTGCGCAAGCAGCTTGGTATGACCTGCCGCTTGATAAGAGAGCGGTCATAATGCATTTAGCTGCAGATTGGATTCGCCACCACGAGGAGTATTTAACTAACCTTTTAATTATGGAGATTGGGAAGACAGTGGATGAAGCAAAAGGAGAGGTGAAGCGCACAGCAGATTTGATTGATTACTACACTGATGAAGCCAGGTCTCTCCGGGGTGAAGAGATTGAATCGGATGCGTTTCCGGGGTTTGAGAAAGGGAAAATAGCCATTGTTGACCGGGTGCCGCTTGGGGTGGTACTTGCTATTGCGCCATTTAATTACCCCATTAATCTGGCAGCTTCCAAGATTGCTCCGGCACTACTTATGGGCAATGCCTGTATTCTTAAACCTCCAACCCATGGATCAATTAGTGGACTTCATTTAACGCAGGCATTTATTAAAGCAGGAGTACCAGAAGGAATTCTTGCTTGCGTGACTGGTGGTGGGGGGGAGATTGGGGATTATCTCACGGGGCACGCGGGGATCAACATGATTGCCTTTACTGGCTCGACAGAGACGGGGTGTATTTTGTGTACTAAGAGTGAGATGATTCCGCTCCTTTTTGAATGCGGCGGAAATAATCCGGTCATTGTTTTGGAGGATGCGGATATGGTGCTTACGACCAATCAAATTATAAAAGGGGGTTTTTCTTATGCTGGGCAGCGCTGCACGGGGATCAAGTACGTGCTTTCTTACCAGCCAATTATAGACAAATTGGTGCCGATGGTAGTTGAAGCAATGGGTAGTCAGGTCAAAATGGGTGATCCAAGAAATCCTGAAACAAAACTCGTTGGTCCGGTGATTACTCAAGAGGCGGCGCAGGGAATTGAGGAGCGGATCAATAAGGCTGTTGCGGCGGGGGCGAAGCTTATTATTGGTGGAAAACGGAACGGTACCTATGTTGAGCCAACGATTTTAACCGCTGTTACGCCGGATATGGAAATTGTTCACTATGAAACATTTGGTCCGGTAGTGTCGTTCGTAACCATTCGTGCAATTGAAGAAGCCATCAACATTATTAATGCTTCCCAGTATGGCCTTCAAGCTTCAATTTTTACCAAAGATGAAGGGACAGGCATCAAACTTGGCCAAAAGATCAACGTCGGCACGGTACAGATTAACTTTTCCCCACAGCGTGGACCAGATCATTTTCCCTTCCTTGGGGTGAAGAAATCTGGGCTTGGAGTTCAGGGAGTTCGGTATAGTCTGGAAGCGATGAGTCGGTTGAAGTCGATTGTGCTGAATAAGTATGAGTAGATTGTTTCATTGCTGGATTGGGAGTTTTAATCATTGTATTTATTTTGTGGTTTTTATTAAATTTAGCGCAGAGTCTTTTGGGAATATCGGGTGGATTTCCATTGCCAAAAACGATGTAATAATTTTTTTGTAGTGGCGCCATTTATGGCGATTCAGAAATAGATTCCTTCTCCTTTTGTGGATGACGTGGTGCTTAGTTTGTTTTAGTTAGAGTATAAAAAGTTAGAGAGGGGATTTTGGCAAAATGAGATTTATTGAGGGTGAAAAGCGGGAGGTGCTGGTCGAGGGCTGTGGCAGCGATGAAGGCATCAAAAAGTTCTACATTGTATTCAGCTTTGAGACGGCCTGCTTCTTTGGCAATTCCTTTTCCGGGAATGATGACCTCGATGCCTTCGAGTAAATCTTCAAGTTCTGTTTTGGCTTCTTTCTTTTTCCAAACACTTGTTCCTGAATAGAGTTCACTATAGACCACCAATGGAATCGTTGGTGTCATCTGAGCATTGATAGCTTGAGAATATGGGGTTAAGTCTTTGTTTTTAACTCGAAGATAGTCAATAATTACGGAAGTATCTACCAAAACAGTATTTATTCTCCCCATAGCTTTTTGAGTTTCTTTTCGAGCTGTTTTCTTCCCTCTAATCTTCTTTTTTCATCTTCTTCGGTCCACCATGATCCGTTAATAGTTTTCAATATCTTTTTATATTCTTCTAAACCGACTTTAGCCGGAATAATTTTTGCAGACTCATTTGAAGCTTTTTTCTTTTTCTTAGGCCGATTTTCTGGTTTAAGTATGATCCGGTCTTTCTTAGCTTCAAGCCTAACCCAGGTATTTTCATCAATACCAAAGGCTTTTCGATAGGCGATAGGTATTGTAATCTGTCCACGGCTTATAGGTTTAACGTATTCTTCTGGAAGATCTTGAGGCTGAATTTGCATAGTAAATTCATGCTAGCATGAATTTCATGAAAAAGCAAGAGGCAATTCATTGACAGGGGAAAGTATTCCATATATTGTGTACTTATGCTTTCAAAACGGACTCGCTATCTTCAAGTCGCCTTAAATAGTACGCTCGCAGATGCCCATGCCATTATTAGTCAACTACCCGCCAGCGAGAGAATTTTGCTTGAAGCAGGCACTCCCTTGATCAAGCGTTATGGTGGCGAGGCGATTGAGAGATTGCGCGACTGGTGGCAAGACCAGCTGGGGTTTGACCAGCATCCTTATGTTGTTGCCGATGTCAAAACCATGGATCGGGGAGCGACAGAAGTTGAGATTGTCAAACAAGCCGGCGCCTCGGCTGCAATTGCCCTTGGTCAGGCCCCAATTGAAACAATCAATGCCTTTATCGAAGCCTGCAGTAAAAATAATCTCGATAGTTACCTTGACATGATGAATATTGAGCAACCGATTAAAGTTTTACGAAAATTAAAACGCCTCCCAACGGTAATTCTTCTGCACCGTGGCGTGGATGAAGAAACCTTTAGCAAAGACAAACCCATTCCCTATATCCAGATCAACAAAGTCAGGGCCAGTTATGATGTCATGATTGCAATCGGCGGCGGCGATACTATCCGCGAAGTCCAGCGGGCGGTCTTTAATGACGCTGATATTGTGGTAGTCTGGAAGGAATTTTACAGATCAACTGAAGAAACTGGGCAGTTGGCAGAAGACTTTTTAAAAGAGATCAAGTAATCTAATCTACTTTGTACGAGTGAGTCTCTTCAGCCCCTCCAGAACCTCAATCGGTAGGGCAAACACGACTGTATTAGCAGGATTGGCAGTGGTTGCTTCAATGGTTTGTAAGGTTCTTATAGAAATCGCGCCTGAGGCGGACATCTGTTCCATGGCTTTTTTCAAATTGGCTGAAGCGGAAAGCTCACCTTGAGAGCGGATGATTGTTGCCCGGCGTTCGCGTTCGGCCTCGGCCTGTTTGGCCATGGCGCGTTTCATATCAGCCGGCAGTTCAATATCCTGAATTTTGATGGCCGTTACATCCACACCCCACTCAGTTGTTTCACTATCGACAATTTTTTTAATTTCATCGGCAATCTTTTGCCGGTCAATCAATAAGCTATCAAGCTCTACACCTCCAATAACGTCACGCAGGGCAGTTTGTGCATATTGGGTTACCGCATAGGTATAATCCTGGATTTTTAAAACGGCATCCTCAGGTTTAGTCACTTGAAAATAGACAACGGCGTTTATACCGACCGGCACATTGTCTTTGGTAATTACTTCTTGCTGGGGAATATCAGAAGTAGTAATGCGGATATCAACTTTTATCAGCCGCTGAATAAACGGAATGACAATTTTTAGTCCTGGATCAAGAGTATAGGAGTAAGATCCTAAAGTGAGAACAATGCCACGTTCATACTGGTCAATGACTTTTAGGCCAGAAAGAGCGAGAATTACAGCAAAAATAAGCAGAAGAATCGGTAGCGTAAGTAAAATTTCCATAATCTATTTTTAGTATGTATCAAATCCGGGATGTTTGTCAACATTGTAACATTCTTGTAATTACTCACGTTTACTGACACAAATAACCTTATAACTGCAATATTGATACTCTTTAATGTTTAAAGGACTAGTTAATGTTGTAACTTTGTCAGTAAGTGTGAACTGTTACACATTCTTTGTAACGTTCTGATGCAACTTGACACACGATCGTATATCTGATTGAATCAAATCATGATTCCTCGACATCATGTGGTTGAACGTCTTACGAATGGCATACTCAATTCATCTATTGATCTTCTCCTTTTTCAAATTGCCTTAGTCGGCGCTTCGGTGGGAAAGAGGCGTAGTCCTCAGGACGTACACAAGATGTTTAACGAAGCCTTTAGCTTCCTTGAAGAAATAAATCACCATACTGTTCGCAGTGCCTGGCAGCGACTTAGACGCCAAGGCTTGATTTCTGTCGTTGAGGATAGGCTATATTACCGACCAGTCATTACCGCATTTGGGAAAAAGCGTTTACGTCACGTTGTGCCTACTTACCAAAAGGTCAGGCCATGGGATAAGCGCATTTATTTGGTAACCTATGACATTCCCGAGAGTCGACGAAAAGATCGAGACGTATTCCGCTCTTTTCTGAGAGATCTGGATGCGGCGATGCTCCAAATTTCTGTGTGGTTAACACCGTATAATCCTCAAGCACTGATTGAAGAGTTTATCCGTGAGCGTGATATGGGCGGTACAATTATTGTTTCTGACACGGGTACCAATGGAGCAGTGGGGAAAGAAAGTATTACCGATCTTGTCGTTCGTGTATACAATCTTGAACGCATAAATGCCCAATATGAGGAATTTTTAGCATCCTACAAGAAGCTGGCCCCTCAGCAGGCAATTTTTTCTTATTTGGCTATTTTAGCCGATGACCCACAACTTCCATTTGAGCTTCACCCCCTCTGGTGGGAAGGAGATAAAGCATATAAAACATACCAAGCACTCTGCCAAAAGTTAAAGAAATCCAAGTCACCAGCACAAGATACCTGATGCAAATAAACACACGATCGTGGATCTAGTTGCATCAACATAATAAGTGAGTGATAATACCTAAAATAATATCACAAATTTACTCCCACTCCATAGTCGCTGGGGGTTTGGTGGTGATGTCGTAGACGACGCGAGACACCTCTTTAATTTCATTGACAATTTTACTCGACATCTTGCCTAAAAGTTCGTAAGGAAGATGAGCCCACTGAGCAGTCATGGCGTCGCGGCTCTGGATCGCCCGGATAGCGATTGTTTCTCCATAGCGTCGCTCATCGCCGGTAACACCTGTGGTTTTTACGCCAACAAAGACAGCAAAACCCATCCAGAGTTTGTCATACCAGCCTGATTTTTTAAGCTCTTCAGTGACAATCATGTCTGCTTGGCGGAGAATATCAAGTTTTTCTTTCGTCACTGCACCGATTATTCTCACTGCAAGACCGGGTCCCGGAAAAATATGGCGTTGTGTGATCTCTTTGGGAATGCCGAGTTTTTTTGCTAGCTCTCTGACCTCGTCTTTGTAAAAATAGCGCAGGGGTTCAATCAGAGTAAAACCATGCTTTTCGGGAAGACCACCGACGTTGTGATGGGATTTGATTTTATCAGCGTGCTTTGTCCCAGCGCTCTCAATGACATCAGGGTAAATGGTGCCTTGGACAAGGAATTTAACACCACCCAATTTTTTAGCTTCATGATCGAAAATGTCGATAAAGGTCTTGCCTACGGCTTTCCGTTTGGTCTCTGGGTCAGTTAGGTGACTTAAGGCACTTAAGAATTCTTTTTCGGCAGAAACAATTTTCAAATTGAGGTGGAAGTGTTTTTTAAAAATACTTTCAATTTCCTCCGTTTCGCCAGTGCGCATGAGCCCAGTGTCGACGTAGATGGCGGTTAGACGGTCGCCAATGGCTTTATCGACTAGTACCGCGGCGGTTGAGGAGTCGACACCGCCAGAGAGGGCTACGACTGCTCGACTTTCACCAATTTGGTCTTTTCCGACATGGCTCACCCGATGACTGAACTGTTGCTTCCCGCCAGAGGTTGAAGAAGTGTTACGCTGTTCCCCCGGCAGCAGGTCCACGCCTGGACGAAAGTCTTTTCAATACTAGTACGGATCACCGCGGCGGTCGAGAGGATTCCGGTGATTTTGCGGCAGGAACCCCAGGATGGTAAAACCTTGGGTTCCTCCCCTTCCGGTGGTAGAATGCAGCGATGTCCAATCTCCG
>CAZUUL010000015.1:0-13699 GCA_964623155.1 uncultured Gammaproteobacteria bacterium | reverse complement strand
GTATTCAGAACCTAAAAGAGCAAGCACCACTGGCGGGCTTAATAAGGCTAGTATCAATATTCCTATACTAACTGCACCAGTGGCATAAAGAGTCTTTAACAAGAATTTGGTCGCCGCCTTTTTTTCTTTATGTCTGGCAAAGGCTGGAGAAAGCACGCTTGCCACGCTTCCCACGATCTGGGGAAAGATAAAAGCCAACTTATTCGCAGCAGCATAGATACCCACTTGTGAAAGAGTCGAAAACTTAGTCAAAAAAAATATATCCGCTTTTGATGAAATTGCCGCTGCTATAAAAGATAGTGCAATCCAGCGGTTGAATTGAAAAAATTCAGCTAAAAGAGCATTTTCTCCTTTAACTTTCATAAATGATAAATTTACAAAAAAAAGCCCTAAAATTACCGAAACCACCAATCCGACAAAAATTGCACTTAAAGCAGAAAAAACCCCAGGCAGCCACAAAAAAAGAGGTATAAAAAGTATCAATCTGGTAAGGTTACTTGATAATGCCACCGCAAGGTACTGCCAAAATTTTTGCTGGGCCTGAAGGGTAAAACTAACAAAGTCATAAAGAAGCGATGGCAAAGTCGTCAATAAAGTAAAAAAGATAAGATATCCTAACCTCTCATCAGCAAAGAGCAATTTAGCTAACCAACTGGCTGTAAGAATACCGACAAGACTTAAAAAAATTCCGCTTGCTAATTTAAGCTTGAAACTAAACTTGACTGCTTGTAAGGCCTGTACACTGTCATTTCTAGCTAACGCCCCAGAGACGAAACGGACAATGCCGCTGTTGGTACCAAAATCGAAAATATCTGAAAGCAAAACCAGAATTGTAGTTAAGATAGAAAGCATGCCCCACTGTTCTGGACCAAGAAGTCTGGCCGCAGTTACAAAAAAAAGGCTGCCAATGAGGGCATTGAGTATCGTGCCAGAAGTAACTAGCGTTGTTTGCCCAAGCGTTTTTGATTTGTATAATTTTTTAATCATGGCTTAGAAACGACCATCAAACTGGTGACTGTTATTATCCACCAGCAAAACTTCAATACGACCGAAGGTCTTACGTAATATTGTACCAGCTAAGTATCGTTTGTATTCTGAGGTAAATTCAGCTGATTCATTATCTTCAGGAGTTACCATCACGATAAGCATATCGGGGTGATCGCGGGCCGGAGGGTTATCATACAGCCAAAAATAGTTTTGGTCGGCATAGCTTTTGACTGGCTCATGACCATAAACTTTAAAAAGATAGCGCCAGCCTCCATATTTATAGCAGCTTCCCAACGATTCCAGAGCAAAATCCCTCTCAGCTAGTTGCTTTATGGCATACTCAACTGCCTGGCGCTTGTAAGTAAAACCGATAACATTTTTGGCGTTTACAAGGCTAGCTATATTGGTCAATAAAAATAGAGAAAGTACTAAAACAACTATACTTTTCCCCACTCTATTCAACCTCCACAAGAGCCAGAGGAGATACCCAAAAAGAAAAAAAGTGGCTGGAAAAAGTGTCGCCAGATAATGATCATGTACCATTGTCGCAAACACATTGCCATAGATATTGATACCGATAAATCCTGCAGCAAAGAAAATAAAAAGAATTTTTAAACTTTGATGGTAGGGTTTTTTTGCTCTAAGCTGAAGTAATACCACTATCAATGCTACGACAAAAAAACCAACCATCCACCAGGGAATAGCCTGCAGCCGGTCGAGACTGGGTGCTGAACAATAAGTATATTGTCTTGCTACCTCCTGGTCACCAAAGATAAAAAATAAACGCGATAGAACTCTGGGAATAAAGAGCAGTGTTTCGGCAAAACGATGAAACGACCAACCCAGAACCTGTTTGCGTTCAGTAAAAAAAACCGTTATTTGGCTGATATTGCTAAACTTGTGTCTAATATCAAATACAACTAATGGAAGGAGGGATAATAAAAAAATTAGTCCTGATTTTTTTATTTGCGGTACTTTTATCGGGAGGCGGAAAACAATCCAAACAATGACAGACCCGAAAATCAGAAGCAAAGTTGATAAATCGCTGCTTACTCCCATAATAAAAGCTAGCGTCAAAAAATAAATAGCCCGGTATCTTTTCCGGATAATTTGATAAAGCGCGTAAAAAACAATCACAGCCAGAATCGCATCAAAAGATAGAGGCCAATAGTGTCTATCAAACAAAGAAGCCAGATATGAACCGGCATAGAGCAGGCTGCTTAAAAGAGCAATCGTTGAGTTAAAGACTCTTTTACCCACTAGATACATGAAAACTGTTGTCAAGACACCAAGCGCCCCGGAGAAAACACCCCAAACACGAGGGTCGAGGCCACCTATTGCTAGAATAAGACCTGAAAGATAATAATAGTAAGGCGTGAGATGAATATGAAAAGGAGTAACGCCACCAATAAGAAACAATTTTCCTTTGCTAAATGCCGGAGAAGTCCGAAATGCGATTACTTCCTCATCGTGCATAAAATAGAATAAGGACTCCAACCTGTAAAACCGCATAAAAATGGCATAACTTAAAATCCCGACTACAGCAATGAGTAAAAGTTTATTTTTTTTTGTCATTATTTTTTTTACAAATAAACAGAGTTGTAGAGGCAGGAAACCAGCGCACCGCCGATCTGACGCTTACGCTAAAACCTATACTTGTAAGTAATTCTTTCCATTCTTGCCTTGAACGATAGTAAATCCTATCTTTAGGGTAGAGGATAAAATCCCAAAAACGACTAAGCCATTTTCTTACAAATTCATCATTATCTATCTCTTTAATAATTATGGTTTTGTCTGAAAACAAAGTCTTGTATAGATTTTTTAACAGCTCCTGTTGTCGATCAAATGCAGTATGATGCAAAAAGTCAGAAAGAACCGCACCGGATATTTTAGGAAAAGTTACGTCAAAAACATCACCGCTTACGAACTGGATATTTCTCGATAACCCAGCCAAGGGTTGCCTTGCCCATTCTATGCGCTTGGCATTGATATCAATGCCAATTAAACTGCGATTGGTTTTTCGTGCCAGGTAATAAGTCAATAAACCCGTGCTGCAACCAACATCATAGATTATTCCTGAAGAACTAAGATTATTGTCTATGGTATCTACATCCAGGATAAAAAAACGCAACAGCGCCAGAATTTTTTCCGCGGGCGGAAGCCGACCGATAAATAAAAGAAGGTACTGCCATTTACTCATAAATTCATGTTTCCTTTATCTTCATCCTAAATAAACCAACCACAAAAGCGGTCAAACTCGACGCAAAAAAAATAATCCAAAGCAAAAGATAGGGATATTTGGCCAATAGCGGTTTGTACTGACTTGCCTGATTGAAAAAAAGCCATAGATTAGTCACCATGTAGTAAGACGCTAAAACTGTGTAGATAGCAATCAGATGAAGAAATACCATAGAATATGTTATTGCTTTAGCCAGTCTTGCCCGCCATTTTTCATTTCTTAAAAAAGCGGTCAAACCCATAAGTATCAAACCCATGTGGGCTGAAATTGCCGGAAAAAAGTATCGTCCTTGAATGCCTATAGAAAATCCATTACCCCTGATAAACAGGTAGTCATAGATCGTGATGGCCGAAAAATAAACGCAGCTGACAAAAATGAAATAGAAAAAGGCTTGACTTTCCCGGGTTTTTTCCCATTTCCGCAAAATAAAAAAGAGCTTAAAGACTATACCTATCACGGCAATAAAAAGCAGCCTGTTTATAACTCGATTTACTGACCTAGGAAGAGTGATGCCTAACCACTTAAATACTCCCCAATACCAAGGTAAGACTTCACTAACTGTATGCCGTATGGTATCTTTTAGGTGATTGATAAATGAAAGTGAAATCATTCGTTGAGAATATGGTGGCACATCGGGAAGGTACTGATTTCCAGAAAAAAAATCTATTATTCTAGGCAGCATGAAAAAGACAACTGTGGCAATGACGAAAAAAACAAATATCCTGTTTATAAGATTTTTCTTTAAAAAACTAATAATCAACGGAGGAAGAAAAATTGCTATTAATATATTACCTTGGGGTTTTGTCAATAACGACAGATAAATTAAAGCGGTCATAAGTAAGGCAGCCCGGAAACTCAATCCATAAATGATAGTTCTCAATCCAAGATAAATCCCCGCGCTAAAAAGAGTGTTGAATAAAGCATCGCTGTTGACTCCACTTCCGACAAAAGTCAGCATCGGATGAAAACCTACCATGGCGGTCGCTGCCATAGATAAAATCTTATTTTTAAAAGCCAGCAAATAGAATTTATAGGCATAAGCTACCATAACAACACTCAAACCTAGCGACAACAGTCTCACAGCAAATACCCGTTCAAACAAACTGCTCTTATACACTAGCTGGTACGGGTAAAGAGAAAGTAGGTAATAAAGAGGGGGATAAAATGTGGACTCACGCTTAACCATGTGGCTTCTTTCAACCAACGGTATAGAACGGATTTGGTCTTCAAAATTACCAGTCAGAGATGTGGTATAAGCAATGTTAAAACTGGGATGAAAAGTATAGTTATTTTTACCCTGCCAGTCCCGGTTGGTACCTAAAATTACTTCTGAAAGATATATTTCGTTGCTCAAATCGAGTTCAGCATGATAATTCGTGAGTTGCTTTCTTTCGGCATAATAATTAATTTGTGCAAAATGGGCTTGCTCATCGGGAAAATGCCAGATTGGAATAAACATCACCCAGATTAAACCTTTGCTTATAAGCGCAATAAAGAAAAGAATAACTGCTAATCTGTTCATCGCACATCTCCTAGTCGATATTTTAAAAGACTAAAAAGATAAAAAATGCAACTGAGACTGATTGCATCACCAATCTTGCGTAGATTTGTTTCTTCAAACTTGACGCTTATCTTTGAGAAACCAGATGGGAGAAAGATACTGATAAGTCCTGGAAACAGTTTATATCGACTGTCATAAGAGATTTTTTCTCCGTTCCTGTAAATCGTCCAACCAGGAAAAGACAAAAGAGCTAACTTAATGCGTGACGGTTGTTTCAAGCTGAGTTCTATATTCCACTGGCTTGGCCGCTTTGATAAAGAAACGATTTCTCCCTCTCCTTCGATCACTTCAACGCTTGGCTCGGCAAACTTGACGATCGAAAGAGAAGCATTTTTTGGAAAATACTCATTTTCGCTTGTAGCCGTACCAGAATAAAGTTTGTAGAAATCTTCTCCGCTTGTGCTTGCCGCGCTTATATGATTATAGTGTCTGCTGGTCAGCATTGCCGCCGTAATAAGCAATAAACTTACAACAAATTTACCTGTTGCTATTTTATCAGTAAACCATGCGCCAAGCACTGCGGCGCAAAAAAGCGCAACTGAAAGAAAACGCCATGGGTAAAGAATATAGCTAAGTAGAGGAACTAACTGCCAAATTATAAGTGCCGGTCTGGCTGCAAGAAAAATCACTGTAAAAAAAATTAAGATGAATATTGCCGCAAAAAAAGATTTACGCTTTAGTAAACCGGCAATAGCTAAGATGACTGCAAGAGATTGTGCAGCTCCAATTTGAAAAGGAGTATCTATCCTTACTCCAAAGTATGGAATCCGGAAAATTTGCAGGAGCGGCAAAAAATGATCCTGGTAAAAAAACAAAAGATAATCATCGAAATGCATGTAACCGCGTTCAAAAATACTCGGGATAAGCTGAAATGAACTCAAACCCAATGCAAGTCCAAAACCTAAAAAAAATTTCTTCCACGATTCCCCATCCGTCTTAAACAACCAACAACAATATACAAGTATTACAGGTATAAATAAAACAAAGACTATAGTATGTGAAAGAATAACACAACTAAATGTAAGCGCCAAAAAAAAAGTTGCCGACCGGTAGCTTTTTTTAATTCCGGCAAGCGACCAAAAAACTGCCGGAACAAAAGCTATAGCAACTGATTCGCCAAATGCTCCTCTTGTAAATATGCTGGCAAACCGATAAGGAGCATAAGTATAAAGCAAAGCCCCAACCAATGCTGACAATGATGAAAAATGCAGCCTAAGGAATTTGTACATTGTTAATGTTGATAACACGAAAGTCAAAACAAGAACAGTTTTAAACGCATCGCCCAGGGTAAAACCCAAGATATAAAACATTTCAGCCAGATAATAGGGAAGAGAATAGTTAACGATAAACAGAGGGTAACCCAAACCTGAAAAAAGATTGGCAGCCCAGCGAACAGGCAACTGACCATCAACAAGCGACAAGTGAAACTGATACAAGCGGATCAAATGGATTTCTCCGTCCTGACTCTGGTAAAAACCGGGTAAAAGAAGTTCACGCACCGCCAATAGGCCAAAAAGAACAACAACAAGAAACATGAATATATTTTTATTTAAGATATTTTTCATGAAGGCTCGGCATAAATTTTTTAAAGGTTAAGGCCAGAGTTAGCAAATAAAATCCAGCTCCAATCAAACTAAGTATAATTCCCCATTTCAAACTTTTTGGGCTAAACTGAAAAGCTACGGCATGGTTACCTGCATCGACAATGATCCCCTTATAAAGACCATTGATTCTTAACACCTCAACCTTGTGTTTATCAATATAGGCTTCCCAACCCGGATAAAAATTATCTAAAAATACAAGCAACGCCCGTTTATTGGAGCTTGTTTGCATGCTAACTTGCGTGTCATCGAATTTGATCAAGTTAATATTTGAATCAAGATTTAAACTTGAATCAATGGAAATATTTTTTTCTACGGTTACCTTCTTGTTGTTTGATGATGGTTTATTAAGTTCATATAAAGCTTCTTGGCGAGAATTTTTAACAAGATATTCATCGCTAAAAAAGATAACAGGCAGAGAATTGGCAATAGTATATGTATTTATTCCATTAAACTGTTGTTCAAGTTGTTTATCCGGTAAATTATCTTTGCTTAGTAAGGTCGTCACTCCTAACTTCGGCAGGATAGCCGAGTAGTTTTCTCTTTTGACTAAATCCTGGTAAGGAAAAAGCGGAAGGGGAGAGGTGATTGCGGCTGAATTTATGTGCCATAGCAGCTGTAAGTTAGGCTGTAAAGATAATCTTGTCTGTTCAAGCGCTAGAAACTCGACTTCAGAAAATATATTAAACTCTCGACCAAGATTTTTTTTTATTTTTTCGACTGGAGCGGGCGGAGAATAGATATAATCCGAATCGTAGACTTTATTATAGGAAAATCCATGCACATAAAGATCTACCACCACTAAAAACACCATAAAAAACTTAAGCAGATTCAAAACTTTGCCTTTAACCTTTATCGTCTGGATAAACTTATCTAGGCCCGAGGCGGCAAGTATTGTCAAGGTTAACGTGGTAATCAAAAGAAATCTGGAAGATACGCGAAGAGGAATGGGGAAAAACATAATCAATAATCGAACTAAAATTCTATAGGGACGGAGATATCCGCCGATAGCCGCCAATACTGACACTATTAGAAGAATAATCATTATCCATTCAAATTTATTTTTTTTTGAAAAAATTATATTTATAACCGCTGCTATAAACGGAAGAAGACCAATATACAATGCAAACTCCCAATAACTACCTCCATACCAGGGACTACCGTCAAACGCTTCAGGAGTAACACGGCCAAAAAAGTCGGGTAAAATAAATGTCAGCAGATGCGTTACAGGGAAAGAAAATGAAAAAATAAAGTTGACATCTGAAGACGGTCGAGACGAATAATGGGCAAGTTCTATCAGCGGAAAAATTTGTACGCTTGCCAGGACAAGTCCGCATACCAACATCATAAATACCAAAACTGCCCTCTTTCCCAGCCTGAAACCAAGTACAAGAAACGCATACAAACTAAAACCCAAAACAGAAATTAAACCTATTTGCGGGTGACCGGCAAAAAAAATTAATGCTATCACCGGCGGAAGCAAAAACAACAACCGCAAACGACCAATTAATCCCCTATGAATAGCATAAAATCCTAAAGGCACCCAGGCAGCGCTCATAATAATGCTGGTATGGATAATTTTAGTTACAAAAAAAAGACCGTATGCAAAAGATATGGCTCCAACTAAACTGGCAAATTTTGACAAAGAAAACGCCCGCATGAATAAGTAACTGAAAAAACTGATAAGAAAAAAGTGCAAGGGATAAATGAGATTAAAAGCGCGATTCGCCGGAAACAGAAAATAAAGAATCCGTAGAAAAGGATTCAAACTTCCGGTTTCGCCTTCGGCAAAAAGAGGATAACCATTCTCAGACCCGTGCGACCACAAGGGCAGTTGTCCTGACTTAATTTTTTCTGCCGAAAATGAATACCACGGAATATACTGTCTACCTATATCAGCATCAAAGAACGTTTTATTTTGAAAGATGATCGGAGCAAAAAAAATAACCGCCAAGCCAAAAAATATAACCACCGGTAAAAACTCTTCTGCCCGACGATGCAAATTAATCATCTTCTGAAGTAAGCATTTATACCATTCTTAACTGATTTTGCGAAAAATAATGGTTCTATCAACTCACCATAAATAAGCAATAATCAGATTAGAAGGGTATATACTGACGCAAATTCATTTGCGGTGAGTATAAAAAATCTTTTACTGGTAGAAGTGAAAGGGGCGCCATGACGATAACAGTTGGCATAACGGCTATCCCCCAGTAGTCGTGGTCGATACTGCTTATGAAAGGCATTATAAAAACCGGAATAAGACTAACAAAGACAACCAAGAAATTCCAGAGTGCTTGTTTTTTATTTAATTTTCGAATAATTTGATAAATAATCCCGGTGCTAGCTAATAACACAACTGCCAATGGCAAACTAAGTTCCAGAAAAGGATATTGCCGCATGGAAAATGCGATCTGCCTGTGAAAAGTTAGAGAGTCAAATGCATGCAGTCTGGAAAAAATTGATCCCGAGTATTTAGGAACATCTTGATGATTTACAGCCAGGATATGTAAAGTGTAGAAAATGAGAAAAAAACCAAAGACCGACAGGAAAAAAAATCTGTCTTTTCTAAAAAAAACCGCTAAACAACAGACTATAGCCATGGGTAAAATGAACAATTCCCGGGTTAACGTTGCCAGCACAAAAAAAACTATTGCACCAAAGTGCTTTTTATGTAGATAAAAGGATAATCCGAAAATGAAAAAAAACCATCCCCACCATTCGCTAAATAACATTGAGGTTGCGTAATAATACGCGTCAAAAAAATACGGCATGAGAATAATCGGCGACAAAAGTGCCAGCCTAGGGGCTAGTCTGGCCATGATTGTATAAACTGCTACAAGGGAGAGTGCCGAACAGATCATAAACAATCTGCCAATGCCAATGGAATTTCTTCCGAGATATAACCAAATATAGAAAATCGTCGGCATTCGCCATAAAGATGAATCGCTTGTCAGATGGATGCCTCTGGCATCCATCTGAACGGCATTTAGAAAAGCCTGATAATAATTTTTCCCCTTCTGCATTAAATAAAATGTTTTCAAAAAAATCATTTCATCGCTGCGATAAACGAAAGATTTTGGTTCAGCGTTTGTGAAACTTTCTGCGCGGTTAGTAAACAAAATGTACGAAAATACCAGGTAAATACAAGTAAGCGTTAACAGAATCAGCAGCGAATAGTTAACGGTTTTGGTAGACTGGCTTGGCATAATTTGCTCCCAAAGAAAAATATTCTTCTGACACACTGGAAACTTCAAAAATTCCTCTCTCAACAAGTTTTTTGGCGATTGCGGCACGTTTAACTATCCAGTGAGTTTTTTGCTCAATCTTTACTCCCGTCCATGAAAATATTATCAAAAAAATCAGTCCTAGAGTGAAGAATGAACAAAGCTTATTAAAATTAAACCGTTGGGAAAACAAAACAGACAGACTTGCGCCAACACCTATAAGAGCATATGAAAGATAGTGGGGAGAGCGGTGCTCTGGGAGCAGTAAAAAAGGAAATTCACCCAGTACGGTAAGAATTAAACTGAGTGTAAAGGTTTTATTTAACCGATTATTAAAACCGGCTGTAGCAAGAGTTAATGTCATTAACCAAAATAATGTCCATGAAACCAGGTGAATCCATTTCAGGCTTTCTCCGAGCCAAAGACTTTGGACCAGGCCTGATGCGCGTAAATTATACCAGATGAAACTACTAACCATCGTCGTTGCAAAAGTAAAATGATAGGGGAGACCGATAGTTTCAGGCGGGAAAATTAAGAAACGTCCGATCAGAATGGTCAACGCAACTGCAAAGAATGGGGTTAATTTTTTTGCAATATTTATAGCAAATTTTTTTTCCCGGCTATCTGAAAATAACAACTCGAGAATGACAATTACCCCCACGGAAATAATATTTAGCTCTATTGCCAGAATCGAAAGGAGAAACAAGACAAAGCTGGTGAGATACCACATAAACTTTTTCGTTTGTAAATATTTAAAATAAGCAATAATTACTCCCAGATAGAATGTCGGTCCGAGTAAAAACCCATAGGCGGCCGGCCACGCCAGGGAAAGAAAGTGAGACGGATTGAAGGCATAGAATGCGCTCCCAAACATTGCTGCCCACCTGTTCTTAACCAGCAAACTAAGAAAGAAATAAACGAGAATTACATTTACTGTATGGGTTAAAAGCAGACTCATGTGAAAAGCCCAAGCATTCAAGCCAAACAATCTCTGTCCAAGAAAAAAAAAGATTTGTTGAGAAAGTGGACGATACCAAACCGTGTCATAACGGGGGATAAAAAAGGACAAAAAATCAGCTGCATTTTTTGGCCGACTAACTGCAAGAAGAAAAAAATCATCCTGGGCAAAAAAAATATTTAATAGTGGCGAATATATAATGTAAATAAAAGCAATCATTGTAAAAAATAGGCTGATTAGATTGCGAAAATTTTTCATTAACTCCATTATACCGCGTCTTACCCGTGATATACTTGTCGCTATGAATAAAGGCAGAGAAACAATTTTGGTTACCGGCGGCGCTGGTTTTATAGGATCACATCTTGTCGACCGTTTACTTGAAAAAGAATTTTTCGTGATCAGCGTGGATAATTTTTTTTCAAACTACAGCAAGCCTCTAAAAAAACAAAATATTGTGCGACATTTCGATTATAAAAATTTCCGTCTGGAAATAAATGATATTCGTTCAATAAACGTTTTGGAACGAGTCTTCAGAAAATACCATATCAGCCGTATCATTCACCTGGCCGCTCTTACCGGAGTACGCAATTCCGTTGCCAATCCCCTCCTCTACCAACAGGTCAACATAGGCGGGACATATAACCTACTTTACTTGGCAAAAAAATTCTCGGTCAAACAATTTATTTTTGCTTCATCCTCAAGCGTATACGGAAACGCTCAGCTTCCGTTTGATGAAAAATCTCCCGCGACCGAACCTCTGTCACCATATGCTGCGACCAAGCGGTCGGGAGAACTGGCTTGTTATTCTTTCCATATGTTTTATAGACTGCCGGTAACTATTCTCCGGCTGTTCTCGGTCTATGGTCCGCGCGGAAGACCCGATATGGCTCCCTATCTTTTCACCCATGCAATCGACCACAACAAAACGATTCTCCAATTCGGCAGTGGCATCGCCAGCCGGGACTGGACGTACATAAGCGATATCATCGATGGCATATACTTAACCATAAAACATCTTAAACCTTACGCGGTTTACAATCTTGGGAGTATGCAACCTGTTCCTTTGCACAAACTTATCAGGACGATTGAAAAAGTATACGGTAAAAGAGCAAAAATTAAAAAAACGCTTCCAAGAAAAGAAGAATCAAAGATTACTTTTGCCAACAACACGCTCGCCAAACGGGAACTCGGATGGTCGCCAAAAGTAAAATTCGAACAGGGAATAAAGGAATTTATTGTTTGGTACAAACAAAATGCAAACAGACTAAAATGAAAAAATACCATCCGGAACTTTTAAATACCGTACCTCCCGATTATTACCAAAAAGGCGTCCAAGACAATTTGCTGCAAAAAATTTGGCATACATGGAAATGGCTAACATTAAAGAAATTTCTTCTGGGAGAAAAAGGTATGATACTGGATGTCGGCTGTGCCGGAGGTATGATAACCGGAAGAATCCAAAACGAAATACCTGGGGCTAAAATCTTCGGAGTGGATCTTTATAAAAAGGCTATAATTTATGCGAAAAAAAAATATCCCGACATTAATTTTATTCTTGCTGACGCCCATCAACTTCCTTTTCGCAACAATGTATTCGATATGGTTGTTGCCATAGAGACTCTGGAACATCTTCATGATCCGGGTAAAGCGATCAAAGAAATCTATCGTGTGCTTAAACCGAGCGGAATTTTTATCATCGCTCAAGATACTGACAGTCTTGGCTTCAGAGTGATCTGGTGGTTTTGGACAAAGATGAAGGGAAAAGTCTGGAAAGGAGTACATATAAGCTGCATGAAACCCCGTGAATTAGCTTTTCTCCTGAAACAAAACAATTTTGTAATAAAGAAAAAAATAATCTCACATTTAGGTCTTGAAGTTTTTTTTAAGACCGTGAAGAAATGACTAATTCAGTATCTATCTTACGAATTTTTATTGTGATTTTTTTCCTTGTCTTGAGAATCTCTTTTTTGCTCTCCCCTCCTCCATTCGTCGATGAAACATCTTACCTTTTCTGGACAGAGAGAATGATATCAGAAAATGACATTACCAGACCCATGCGAGACGGCACAGGACCGGTATTCATGATAATGGCTTCTCCTTTGATTTATTTAACCGGCAATTTTCTTCTTTCAGGTAGATTAGTATCTAGCGCTGCTGACCTGGTGAGTCTTTTGCTCATAGGCAAAATAGCAAAAAAAATTACAGCTAGTGAAAAAATGGCCTTATTGGCCATGTTGTTATTCAGTCTGTTTCCCATTTCAGTGCTTCATGGCCGCATGGCAGTTCTTGACTCGCTAACTAATATGTGGACTTTGCTTGGAGTCGCCATACTGACTTTGGCAGCGATTGATGAAAATTTCCTAAAGGCAACTATTTTACTCATGTTGTCTCTTATAGCGGGTTTTTTGACTAAGCCTATAGCTTTAAGTATTATTCCGTTTCTTTTCTTAGTAGCACTATTTTTTACAAATAAAAGATACAGAAAATATTCTCTCGTCACTGTTATCATAGCAATAATAGGAGCAGCCATCATTTCAGCTGCGATTTTTTTTCCTTTCCGGGATGAGTTTTTTTACTTATATCAAAATTATCATAAGAGCGGAGCTGAATCATTAGCACAAAGTGTACCAATGACTATCTTTAGCCTGCGGCGGGAAATTCGCTGGCTTGAGGTCTACCTTGGATTACCGGTATTAATAATAAGCTTAATCTCTACTTTTTTCATCCGAAATAATAATAAGTCTTTACTTTTGTTTTCAATTTTATGGTTCCTCTCAATATTTTTCACTAATGCAGTTGTGGGTACTGCCAACTTATTTCCCCGCCATCTTGTTCAAACTGTACCTGCTTTGGTGTTTATTCTTGTAATATCAATGCGGGCATTATCATTGTTCAATCGAATAGCAGGTAACTTGGCAAGTATATTTCTGATAACATCTTTTCTTTGGTCGTCAATCTTGATTATCACTTTTCCTAAATTGGCACGATTACCCAAAGAAGACCGTTATCAGCTCTTTGAAGATTGGACTTCAGGCTATGGCCTTGCAGAAACTGCTAGATTTGTTAGCGCAAAACCGGATAGCCAATTTTTCACTGACGACCCGTGGCTCTCTCGTGCCCTATACC
>CAZUUL010000014.1:3993-13702 GCA_964623155.1 uncultured Gammaproteobacteria bacterium | reverse complement strand
AAAACGAAGATTGAGATGTTAAAGAGCACCGAATATTGAGATGTTACTTTACAAATACGCGAGGCTACCAATTTACACACTTTAAAGCTTTAGGTTTACCAGGAAACGTTCAATTAGCCCTTTTTGCAAATCATGTTTTTTCGCAAAGGCGATAATTTCTCTTCCCTGCCGCTTGTAGATCAGTTCAAGAAGCTGGGCATTTTTACTTTTCTGGCAGGATGGAAAAACCAGCGCTTTTAAAATCTCCATCAAAGGTGAAGGCTACTTTTAGATTGAGTCGCTTCATAAGAGCAAAGGAGGTACAATCAGTAAAGGAAACTCCGCGGCCAGGAAGCTTGGCAAAATACTCCCAGGCCACTCGTTCATCATCCAATTGTACCCAGGTTACGGTAACGCTTTGGGGACTTTCAGCAAGACTGTCACGCAAGAGAAGTGCTTTTGCCTTTCCTGCTTTGGCTCGAAAGAGCGTATAGACTTCATCCAAAATGTAATTGCTGGTTATAAAGCATATATCGTTCTTATGTGCTTCCTGCCAGAATTTCCATGACTGTTTATGAAATTCGTCTCCTTGATCGAAGACGGCCTTGAACGCGGAGGTATCGATAAAAATATCTTTTGTACCAGTCATTTTTTTCCAGTCCCATGGGGACTTTCGTAAATGATTCTATCATGCTCTTTAGTCCACACTGCTTTATTAAAATGAAAAGGCCTCAAGCTCCAGACTGGTTCTTCTTCTCTTTTACGCTTAATGTCTATTTGCTTTCCGTCTCCTTTACCGGTGACAATGATGCGGTGTGTATAATGTTCTAATAAGGTATTCACATACTGCGAGAAGCTCATCCCCTCCCGTAAGGCAATCTGTCGGTACAGCATTAATGCCTCCTTTGGTAACCGGATATTGGTCGCCACTAACTTAGCCATAATACGAATACGATATCATGATATTATGGTATTGTCAATGGAGGCGTTATACCCGCGAGGCTGGACAGAGATGTTTGAGTGGACAATTTGGGCAGTCGGGATTTTGGGCTTTGCAGATAGCCCGTCCATGATCTATCAGCAGATAGGTAAATTTATACCATTCTTTTTTAGGTAAAAGCCGTATGAGCTCCTTTTCAATTTTATCGGGATCGGCATCTCTTTTGTAATCAAGCACCTCCTGCCCGTTGCGGGTAAAAAGCATGTCTTTTTTGCCTTTAATAGCTGTAAAATCAACCAGCCTAAGGCGCTGACTGATGCGGTGTACGTGAGTGTCGACTGCTATTCCCTCAATTATGCCAAAAGCATTCGACAAAACTATATTGGCCGTTTTCCGCCCCACACCCGATAAATTAGTCATCTTGCTTACCTGCCGCGGCAGATGGCCGCCATAATATTTTTTAAGCGTTATAGCATTTTGTAAAATTGCTTTGGCTTTGTTCCTGAAAAAGCCGGTTGATTTAATATCTTCTTCAAACTCACGCAGTTCTACTTTGCAATAATCATCAATAGTCGGGTATTTGGCAAATAATTTCTCGCTGACCTGATTTACCACTTTATCAGTACACTGGGCTGACAAAATGGTAGCAACCAAGAGTTCCCAGGGAGTTTTGTACTTTAAAACAATTTTTGCGCTGGGATAAGTTTTTTTGAGGATGGCGATGATCTCTAATGCCCTCTTTTTTCTGTCATCAAAAGTCTCTCCTCTTGCATCATAAGTCATAGACTGATAAATTGTATACCATTGACAATAATAAATAAAATCATGCCCAAACGTCATTTACCGCATAATAACCGAAAATTCTCCGCACTGGCTATTCTCGTAGCTATAAAATCAGGCTTCTGGATAATAACCTGCTTTATGTTTCTGGTAGCAAGCGCAAACAGCCTCGGCTATTTTGCCAGTGATTCTAAAGGCCAAAGCGCTGTTTTGGGAGTTGAGAATACTTCTTTTAACCAACTACAACATGAACTGGCATTTTGGCAAAGTGTAGTTGAGCGATTGACTTCATATCGCGACGCCTTTATCCAAGCAAGTGTTCTTTCCTATCGACTTAATCAAGTAGAGCAAGCAAGAGCTTATTTAAACAAAGCCCTTGAACTGGATCCAAACTTCAAACCGGCACAGGATATTGGGCAATTACTCAACGTTACGAAGTAGTCTGCCGTTATTTCTTTTTGAAAATGAGGTCTCGGTTGATCACGATAAAACCTCTATGGAATGATTTTCGAATGACTGATTGGTTAGAGACTGTAGAATACCCTAAGATCATCTATCAACAATCCCAGCAATTTTTAGCTATTCCTGTTTAATCCCACGTACCTCTGGTAAACCTTTTATTTTTTCTTTTAGCCCTGGTAAATCTTCTTGTATAGTCTTCCACAGAATTTCAATATCAACACCAAAGTATTCATGAAGAACCTTGTTTCTCATACTCACCATTTCTCTCCAGGGAATATCATGATATTTTACTGTAACTTCCTGGGGAATATTTCTAGCTGCTTGCCCAATAATCTCTAAATTTCTCACCACTGCATCAACGGTTTTCCTATCATGAATAAACTCTTCAAAAGCCATTCCCTTTATATAATCTCCGATATTCTTAATTGAACTTATAATATCCTCTAAATATAGCTTCAGTGCTCGTTTAGACATACACAATTTCTTGTAAAACCTCCTCTTTAATTGCTGGTTTAAGTGCTTTATTGGTCACGAGATCAACTTTTTTTCCAATAACTTTGCTTAAAAATTCTTCTAATTCGATAAATTTAAACATTCCAAGGGGATTAGAAAGTTCAACCAGTACGTCAACATCGCTTGTTTCCTTATGCTCATCTCGGGCAATAGAGCCAAAAATACCTATTCTATCTACGTTATAGGTGTCTCTAAGAAAGTCAGAATGCTTTTGTATCACAGTCTTAATGTGGTCTATATTTGTTTGCATACTAAAATTCACCTCTTTGAGTATTATAACAAATCTACCCCACCCTGCCACTCACTATTTCTTTGTAGCTTATAAAGCCTAGATATGTGATGCTTATTTGTGTACAATTGAGGTATGGAAGAAGAACAAAGTTTAGCAACGGTAGTAGGCAAAATTGATGCTTTTTCAGCTGCTAAACCTGAACAAAGTTATCCCTTCTTAACCGATGAATCAACTCTCCAAGGTATAAAGATTATTCGGCCTTTAAAAACTATTGGTAAACCATCAGATGATGCTTTATTTAATTGAGGAAATGACGTATTTATCGCGTACTCAAGAATTAGAGCTAGAAGGTAATCGAGTACAGACGTTACAAACACTTGTTGACAGGGTGACCGACGGAACTGGTATCCAAGCTCGAGTAGTTATCATGAACAGAGGACAACGATCAAATGCTTTCGTTATGCCCGACGGTAGTATTTTTATTTCTCAATCACTTATTAATACACTAGATAGCATGGATGAAATTGGTGGTGTTTTAGGACATGAGATTGGTCATCTGATCAATAAAACGTATGAAAAGAAAAGAGATACACGTTCTAGCACATTAGGAGTGGGATGGATTCATGAAGCAGCGGCGGATACATTAACACCATAATTACTGGAAAGAGTGGATCTTAATTCATTAGGCCTGGCTTCAGCTATTCAAAAAGTGTCAGCGGGAGATAGAAGTACAATTCATCAGTCTGGTTATTCTCGTGCTGCTCAAAATGTTGGCATGCATATGGGAGTCGATTTTGCCACAAGCTCTCAAGGTACCACTCCAATACCAGCACTGTTGAAAAGGGGTGAAGTAGCGAAAACAAATTTAGAAATAGTCAATGAAGCGATAGACAATAAAAACAATGATTTAATAAGACAAGCGTTACCACTCCTGTACCCCAAGGACTTAGCTTCTGCATATAACTCTGTGACTCATCTTTCAGGCAGTTATGATGAGACTGGCAGCCAAAAACAAGAACGAGTAGGCATGTTGCAAACTTTTCATGCTTTCTTTACTCAGAGACTACTTGAAGCAGGGCATACAAAAGAAGAAGTCAGAGCCTTCTTTTTACTCACGCAAAATTTTGGTATGACCAATACCAGTTTTTCCGCTATTGCTACTCCCGATGATTTAGTACAAACCATCAACGATTTCCCTCAACTTATAGATTCCGGTAAATTCGATACCATGCACCAGCTTTTGTTTGGCAAAAGAATGCTTTTTCAAAGTTATGATGATGGTTACTTAAGTAGGATTCTTTATTCTCTTAAATCTAATCTTTACGATTCTACTCTTGCATCAGAGCCACATAAAATTCCAGTTACGGCTGGCTCATTAATTACCGTTTTAGTAAAAATAAACCAGCTTTACCAAAATGACGAATTTCTTGGAACATATACGATGCGAGGAGAAATAGAAAATTTATTCGCAGAAGTTTTACAAACGTATATTACTAGAGTGTATAAAAATGTTGATGTTAATCAACATAAAGCGGAAATAGAAGCATTTTTTACTAAGGCAAAACAGGCAGGTATTCCTGTTGACAGTAGAAAAATTGTTGATTATACCCATGATGAACGGGAGAAAACGTTAGCAAAAATGATGAGAGATGTCTTTTCAGAACGATCAACTGATTTTGAACAACGGATCGACCAATTCTTTGAAGAGTTTATCGCCGGGGAAGGAGGATACGATCAAGATAAGATTGTTGGTATCTTTCTCAAAGAATACCGTGAATTATTGGATGAAAAAGGAGTATCTGATGAAGAGCGTTTTAAATACGCTCAGTATTTTAACAATAAACTTCAAAACTATACACTTGCTGCCTCCTATGATCTAAACGATGAACTCGGCTTGGGTTTACGTCAAGGCTCATTTGATACCAATGAGCTTTACGATAGATTACGCAAATTGCATTTAAACGTCATTGCTTCAATTGTGTTTTTTAAGGAAGATGGACCATTATTTTATCAGCATCTAACTGAACTCATGGGGAATAGCGGCATACATCCGCAAGAGTTACAGTTGGCTGGGTTAGTGAATATCTGTTCAGATTTACTAAATGTAAACACATTTGCTGGTTTCAAGGTCTTACGATCAAAGATGACTGGTCATGCAAATTACGTTCAAAAAGTAACAATTAATCACTATGATCAGTTTTTGCAGACACCGTTTATCAGAGAAATTGTCCAACAAAGTCAAGCAATACCTCCATTTGAATCCATGTCAGACTATTTGAAATACGTGGATTCGGTCTTTGGTCATGGCATCAGGGACTTATCAAATAGAGATCTTTTTGGAGATAATATTTTTCCTTTAGTATTTGGCGACAGACTTAGGGATGATATTGTTGCATCGCTGGAAAATGGTATTTCTTCAGATGATTATCAATCATAATTACCTCACCACCCAACTCACTGTTACTCGCCAATCGTTGATATCAAAATAAGCGAAGAAAAGCACCAATTTAGGCTAAACGCTAGAGGGAAATTTTTTAAATCTCGTTCGGTACATCAATAAATGCAACGGTGACCTCTGTAAATTCTTTTTTCACTTTCTCCATAAGTGCCTTAATCCCAAACGTCTCTGTTGCATAGTGGCCGCCGGCGATGAAATTTATCTTGGCTTCGCGGAAGAGCTCACGATTCCACTCATGAACTTCGCCAGTGATAAAACCGCTGACTCCCTGCTCTTTTAAAGCGTGTATTTCTGTTGGAAAAGGCGAACCCATGCCGGAAATTGCTACCAGGCGTTTAAGTTGTTTTGGCCCGGTCCGATAAATTACTGTGCGTTTACTCAAGTAGGGCTTTAAGCGCTCCTCTATTTGCTGCCAGCTGACTTCTTTTTCAAACTCCCCAATCCAGCCCCAGGAACTTCCGCGATGGAAAAATGGCTTGGTCGGAACAGCAGCAATGGTTTTTAGGATTTGAACATTATTCCCTACCTCGGGATGGGCATCGAGGAGAAAATGATAACCGAACAGCGAGAGGTCATGTTTGATCAAAAATCCCATCCTGTTCTGGAAAATAGAGTCATAGTGGTTGGCTGAAGGCAGGTTAAATGAATGATGAACGATAAGAGCATCGCAATGGGCTTTTTTTGCTTGTTCAAACATGGCGAGCGAAGCCGAAACGCCAAAACCAATTTTCTTGACTTGTTCTTTTCCCCGAACCATCAGGCCATTGGCCATATGGGGGTCGATTTTGCTGACATCAAGTCTTTGATCGAAAACTAGATAGCGAGTCAAAAACCCATGAACTTTAGATAAAGAAATCATGAATATGAGTATTTTGTAACTTACATTGCTAATATTTACAGGTATTATATCATCTTAAAGGAAGTACCTTGTAGACTATTGACAGCAATGGCACAAATTATTATGCTTGTCATAGAGTCATGAAAATACGTGCATTCTGGATTTCTGTTATCAGTTTCTTTATCGTCTGGCTGTTCATCGGCTTTACTCCTCCAACAATTCAGGCTGCCTTTATCGAATTTAATGCACGGAACAACTACATGAGCTTTATCTCTGGGGAAGAGGTGATAATTAACCCCACTCAAGTAGCATCAACGTCGGCAGAAGCAATAGCTAGAGCCTATCTTGGACAATATGGTGCACAATTTGGCATTACCAACCAGCAAAAAGAGCTTATTCATGTGGGTACCAGTAGTTCAGAAAACCCAGCAAGAACAATTCAGTTAGGAACATTTTCACTGACTCCTATTCCGACCATTGCTTCTCCTATGCAACACGTTAAATTTCAACAAGTCTACCAAGCCATTCCTGTTTTTGCTGCTGAAGTACTCGTCCATCTCCAGGGAAATACAATCCATGCAGTTACTGCTGAACTTTCACCAGATATCGTCCTCGATCCCAAGCCGATAGTGAGTGAGAATAGTGCGATGGAGGAAGCTAAAACTGTTTGGCAAAGAAAGGGATTAACACCCGTCCAAACAAACAGTCTTGGACTGTTTATCTTAAATCCTTCTCTGGTTGTGGATGGGGAAAACAGCAATTACCTGGTCTGGCAAATTGAACTGCGTGATAGTGTTGATCATGCAACCAATCGGGAACTGCTGTTTATCGATGCAAAAAACAAAAATCTTCGTTTAACCTTGCCTGGTATTTTTGATGCTCGCAATCGTCAGACTTACAACTGTGGAGGAAACTCCTGTAGTCTTACTCTTTCCGAAAATCAGCAAACGAGTGGTAACGCTGATGTTGATACTACTCATCAATCCATGGGAACAACCTATGATTATTATTTTAATATTCATCATCGCGATAGCATCAGTGGTGGAGGTTCCTCCATCCGCAGCTATGCAAACTGGTCCTGTCAAAAACCGAATGCCTGGTGGGATGGTTCAACTCTTAATTTTTGTCGGAGAACTACTGCCTTAGACGTTGATGCTCACGAATTTACCCATGGAGTAACTCAATACACTGCTGGACTCTCTGGTCGATTTCAGTCAGGAGCACTGAACGAGGCAATTTCTGATATCTTTGCCAGCAACATTGACGCTAATTGGACAATTGGAGAAAATGCAACCGCCTTTGGCGGAGCAATCCGAGACATGGCAGATCCTCCCCGCCACAATCAGCCTGATCGCCTGTTTAGCGAACGCTATGCTTGTCAATCAGAGGAAGTCCATAAGAATAACGGGCCGATTAATAAAGCAGCTTTTTTACTTACTGACGGGGGAACGTTTAATGGTTGTACTGTTACTGGGATAGGAAGAGAAAAAGCAAGAACCATCGAATATCTGATGCTCACTAAATATCTTAATGCTGCTGCCAATTTTCGCAGCTTTTATAATGCCATGAACTCTGCTTGCGAAGAATTATATGGAAAAGCAGGTAGTGAGTGTATTCAAACTGATAATGCCATGAAGGCAGTGGAAATCGACCAACAGCCTTTAGGAAGCCAGCGCGGTGCTCGTTGTACTGGTCAAACAAGAATTGCACCAACGTGCTCTTCAACCACACCTCTCCCTACTGCTACGATTAGTCCTTCAGCAACAACCGGTCCCTCACCAACTGGACCAACACCAACGCAGGGTACCCCTCAACCCACGCCTAGCCCACGCCCCACTACCTCTTCAACCGCTGAGATTGCTATTTGGAATAGTATCCAAAGTCAATCCGATGTTAAACTAGCCAGTGCTAGCAAACTTCAAATCGGCACACCAGTATCCATCTGTTACAACCGGGCGGCTGGTCCGTTTAGTCTGACAATTGATCGCGGAGGAAACCTTACAAGTACATATCATGCCACTTTTTCGTCGCCTCGGCAGGGAGGCTGCCTTCACTATGGCGATCAACAATTCTTTCCCTTAGGTCTGCTGGCGAGTCCTGAAGGCAGTATTCACACCTATACCATCGAAAGCGGTGGAAAAACAGTTTCCACCACGCTGTTGGTAACGACAGGAGGGAGATGAAGATGATAGTAATAGTATTACTCAATGTTTTTTTAGTTATCGGATTAACCATGATAGCGATGTGGGGAAAAAGTACAGCCTTTAGCAAACAAAAAACCATGCTCCTATGGTTTGGCTACGGATTGCTTGTCGTAGTTGGTGTTCTTGTTTTTATTATGCTCGCAAAACAACACCTACGAAGAGGTGTTATTCCTACGCTTGAGCAGCGACCGAATTCGTATGACCTTGATATTAAACGCCCTGAGGAACTTTAAGGGAAAAACAATTATTCTGCTTCTAGCTATTATCCTCTTTGGATATCTTCTCCTGACTGCCTTTTTTCGCCTCACCCCTGCTCAACAGTGTGGGGGTTTTGCTGGAGAGGTGGGAGAGTTTGCTTGTCCTGCTTTATTCAGTTGTTACTACGTCAATCAGTACCCTGATGCCTCTGGCATTTGCCGCTTCATCGGCGATGTCTTGCCTTGACATTTTTTTCCCTCAATCAGTTAATTCTACCCGGTATTTTTTCAAGTCTAAGCAAAATCTCATCTGATCTAAAAACTCAACCCCTAACAAACAATCATCTTTACCCATAAATGCAGCTATAATTTCTTTTTCGCTATCGCCAAATTTAACTCGGGTTAATATTGTATCTACTTTTACGCCAGAACCATCGGCCAAAATAAAATCAGCCTCAACAAATTTATTAGCAGGAAAAGATTTTTTAAAACTTTCTGGAATAGATAAACCAGCGCTAAATCCTGTATCTATTAGACAATCAATGTCATGCCATTTATTTGGAGGAAGTAGAATTTGAAGTTTGATATATGGTTGTTTACGCCACAGATAAATCATTTCATAAAGCCTGCCATGCGTCCTACTTGTGCAAGGAAAAGTTTTCCTGTTGGGTATTGCTTCCTTGCCTTTTTTACCGCTCCGACAGAACTTCTGTCGACAAAATATTTTCCCGTCCTAGGATTAATAACCACATAATCATCTGGCTGGTATTTTTTTTTAAGCTCTGGTTTTAACTCAATATATTTTTTTTCAGCTTCGCTGGATTCATAAATCTTTAACATAGTAAATGTATTTTAGCAAATGCTTCAAGTTTAATTCAACTGAACTGGTAATTCCCATAACCTAATTCTAATAACAGGCTCCTTAGAAGTCAATTAGCGCGGAAGCCTCATTATTTCTTTTCTTCTTTTGCTTCAGGTTTGGTAGCTTTGGGCTCGGCAGCTAGCGGAGTTTCTTGGGGAGTGGCTTTTTCAGCTTCGGCCGGAGCCTCAACAGAAGCACCTTCAGCTGGAGCGGCAGCTGCCGCTGCTTCAGCGGCTTTGGCTGC
>CAZUUL010000014.1:0-3983 GCA_964623155.1 uncultured Gammaproteobacteria bacterium | reverse complement strand
GCTAATTCTTCTGCTTCTTTAGATACCAGTGGACCAATCTTGGCAACAGTCAGTTTGGCGTCGGTTTTAAGCGTTATTTTGGCAGCTTCAACTTTAAGATCAGCCACTTTGATTTCCTGGTCAAGCTCGCTCAAACCTGAAACATCAACCTGAATTTCCTCGGGCAAATCCATTGGCAGAGCTTGTACTTCAACTTCATTCAAAGGAGTAAGCAGCGCGCCAATTTTTTGCACCACCGCCGGGGCATTGCCGGATACAACCAGAGGGATTGTCGCCGTTACCTTCTCCCGCAGGTCTACCTGGCGGAAATCAACGTGCAGGACAGCTCCGGTGACTGGATGAGTTTGCACCTTGGTGATAAGAACAGGCCGGCTGCCTTTGTCGCCTTCAATCTGCAACTCGACAATACCCGTCTCCCCGCTTTGCCGGTAGACGTTGGTAAAAGCTTTCTCCTCGGTTTGAAGGCTTTGGGATTTGATCGCCTTACCGAAAATATTTGCCGGAATAATGCCTTGTTTACGCAGTGATTTAACCTTGTTCCCTGTGACTGTCCTTTTTTGCACAACTAGGCTGATTTTTTTCATAAGACTATTTCTTTGCTATTCGATTTCAAAACGAAATAACCGGTCTATGGCAAGATCGCTATTATAGTCAACTGCGGTCAATTTATCAATAGCAATATTACTCGAGCGAATTTTTTTATCGCTGGATAATTTTAGATGCAGACTGTCGTGTTCAGTCCCCGCCTGCTTCTGGAGTAAAAGCTGGTATAAAAATGGCGACGACGGCAAAGGCAAATTGTAACGAACTTGAAGCTGGTAACGCTGTTGGGGCAAAACTTCAAGATAGGTGCCGATAATCACTTTATCATGGGAAATATCGCTCGTCAGGTCTTTGGCTTCACGCTTTTGTCCTTGGAAAAAAATTTCAATATTATCTGCTTCTTTTGCAAGATACACTCGGGTAAAAGTACGATAGGTTCCACTAGGAAACGTCTCTCCCGGAGATTCATTGCTATAATAAACAGTTATCTGGTGACTGAGGTAATCTTTATCAATTTTAACCTCGTGTTCAAAATCGCGCTTAAGATAGTAGTTGGCTTTGTTTACTCCAACATTAGCATCAACCACAGAAACGTAATCAGCTAAACACTTAAGCCGACTGTTGTCTTCAGGACAGACGACAGGCAGCAGTCGACCGCTCCAGCCGGCCTGATCAAAAACTCCCTGGACCCGCGGATCATGGAAAGACAACTGGAGGTGTTTTTCATCGAGCGAGGTTTTGACCGCATATGCCAGGCGCATCCAGGGCAAACTGCTACCGCTTGTCAATTCCCGGATAAAGGCTCTGGCAAAACTTCCTAAAAAATCCCGCTTGTTGGTAGACCCCGGGAAAAAATCAGCTTCAGCTGCGACCTGGGCTTTGAGAAAAAAATTGCTGGCTGTTATGCGTTCGTTATAGTCTGGCAAATCAATACCTCCTAACGCTTCAAGCATGCGCTTGGCAAAAGTCAGGTCAAGTGCTATTACCCCATCAACGTCAATCCCGATTTCTTTACGCAAAAACCACTCGGCCATTTTCGCCGATTCAAAAAAATCAGGTTGAAAGTTGGAATCGCGGAGGTACCAGTGTTCAAGGCCTAAATATTTTTGCAAGGGTAGCGGCGGGTCGATGTGTCCGCGCAGTTGACCATCGGCAGAATAGATGTCCTCGATAATTAAATTTTTTAATTTACCGCCGGCAAATGTCACCAAGCCATACGAACCGATAAATCCGCCGGCTGGCCGAAGTTCCATATTGTTTTGCAAAAGTATAAGATAAACCCGCTTGCCGTCGGCTCCCGCGATGTAAGATATGATCGGCAACATAGTCTGAGCTAGGTTGAGGTATGAGAGTCCGTCGTTTAGCCGCACCCCTCCGTTTGTAAGTCGCTTGCCGAGGGGTCGCAAAAGCGGCAGATTCATAAAGCGACTGTCTGAAAGCTGGCTAAGCGAAGATGACGTCCTGGCGGTTTCGCTTTTGAGCAACTCCAATTCCTGTTCCATGTTATCCAGGGTATCGGCCAAAGGAATTGTCTGGCCGGCAAAAATACTGCCACTTAAATCTTTTCCGAGTTTTATGACATTGACACTGTGGCGGCCAACGCCGGTAAGTTGCAAACCTATGCTGACTGCTGAATTTAAAGTTTCAACATTGACCGGTTTGGTTAACTGTTCAAGTCGTTGAAACTGGTCATGTGTCTCAGCTACTTGAGCACTGGTTAATGTACCTTGGCTAAGTTTTACTTGCATCTGGCTGAGTTGTTCAAGCGCTTGACCAAGACTCAAAAGAAAGAAACCAATTGGCAGCAAAAAGACAATGGTTGCCAGCGCCGCCGCCAGAAAAAAATTTCTCCGCCAATGGTTTTTTTTTCCACGCGAGATAAATTTTTTTTCTTTCAGCGGTTTGGGCGGCAGGGGAATGGGCAATGGCGGTCGGGGAGAACTAAATTGATCAAGAAATGAACTGGAAAGAATTCCCGTTTTGCCAAACATCAACTCTTCTATGTGTTTTGCTTTATCATCAATGCTGGTTTCTTTTGCCAGGTTGCCAAAACGGATGTCGACTCCTTTTTTATAAAATTTCGCCAGTTGGTAAGCGCTGTTTGCTAAGAGTTGTTGATTTTTATCGACGATAAATAAAACCCGGGCGCAACATTTTTTTCCAAGCTTGCAAGCCGCCTCGACTAGATCCTGACGGAAAAAAACTATTACAAATTCGCAGGCAAAAAGTTGCCCGTCGTTGAGATCGTTGAACTGGTAAACCTGGCAACCTTTTTTTTTAAATCTCTCGCCCAAACCATTGCCTAAAAACTGGTCAGCTCCGACCAAAAAAAGTCTGGGTTTTTTTGTAATAATTTTTGATTCAAGTATAATTCGGTGCTTCTTCATAATTTTTGGCCTCTAGATGAGCTAGCCATTTAGGCAAATAACTCTTAAATACCTTTTTCTCTATAGGCCAGTCTTCCGAAAGTTACGTGCTTAAATGGCTGTGCCGTATCAAGAGCCTGATTAACTAACTTATCGGCTCTAATATTCTGTTCTCTGGGAATAACCGAGTAGCTTATTTTCCATTTAATTTCCTGTTCCAAAATACGAATCGAAACAACCATTGTTCGCAGAGGCGCGTGTTTAATTTTGAAAATACCGTTGAGCTGATTGACGACCAAATTTGCATCAAGAAAAAATTTAACTGTCTCGATTAAATCCAGTTTAAGCAAATTTTTTTGCTCGCGCTCAACCCAGCGCAAGGCTTCTAAAAGCGCTCGATATTCGGCAACATTATTGGTGGCAACACCAATCGGCCTAGCTGCTTCAGCGATAATTTTTTTGTCAAGATAAGCCACCATGGCAATTGCCGCTGGCCCGGGATTACCGCGGGCCCCACCGTCAGTGAAGATCTCTAGATTCATAAAATAGTTAGAATCTTACTCTTAGGCTTTTGGATTTTTAAATTTTGCTATTTCTTTTACTACCACGTAACTGCTTAATAAAAGAATTATTGCCTCACCAAAGCTTGTAATTAGAGCTGCAGCAACATAGCCAAAGTTAGGGACAAAAAGAAAATTCATAATGATAGAAATAATCATTGAACCACCATAAATCATAACCAATGCCCGACGGCTTTCAAAAAGGATAAGAAGCCACATTGTCAAACTGGTCAAATAAAAAAAGGGCAAAGCCGCAATTAAAATGCGAAACGGTAAAACAGATGGCAGAAAATCCTGTTTAATGATTACAACCATTGGAGCTGCCACAAAGCCCAGAAAAAAAACACCGATTGAACTGGCAATGAGAAAAATAAAGGCTTTGCTTATGGTTTTTTTGAGTTCAGCCGCTTGATTTTGCCGTGCGAGCAGGATAGGGTAGACTGCGTTCATGAAAAAAGTAGGCAGAGTGAGAGTGAATTCAACGAATTTATAGGCGAGTCCAAAAATGCCAACC
>CAZUUL010000013.1:0-13828 GCA_964623155.1 uncultured Gammaproteobacteria bacterium | reverse complement strand
GATGCATTTCGCTCCTTTTGCCATGAAAATAAAACGGGATAATGGGCTATAATACCATTTCAGAATAAACGATAGCCAGTCATGAAATATTCGATCATTTTTTTTGCCGTTTTAACATTGGCCTTTATTGTCCGGTTTTTTAATCTCACATCGGTTCCACCGGCTCTCCACGGCGATGAAATGGGTGTAAGTTATAACGCTTATTCGCTCCTGACAAACGGAAGGGACGAATATGGTCTACTCTTACCTCTTACTTTTCGCAATGACTTAGCTCCGCTTGATGTCTACTTAAGCGTCACATGGATAGCTATATTTGGCCTGAATGAATTTTCAACCAGAATCCATTCTGTTGTCATTGGATTGCTAACCATTATTGTTGCTTTCGCCTTCGTCAATGCTCTGTTTAAAAGAAAACTAGCTCTTCTGACATTATTTATGTTAGCTCTTTCACCCTGGCACGTTCATACCAGCCGGATAGGATTGGGAGTGAACAGTGCCCTTCTTCTGCAACTGGTCGGTGTTGTCTTTTTCGTTAAATATTTATCACATAAAAGACTCTTTATGGCATTAAGTTTTTTATCTTTTGGTGTCAGTACCTATGCATACCACTCGGCAAAACTTACCGCCCCGCTTCTAATCATTGCCATGGCGATAATTTACTTTCGTAATATTTCATATTCGAAAAGTTGGAAGTTATTTTTTTTTCTTTTTACAGCTTGTATTGTCTTTCCAACTATTATTTATTTTACGGCTCGACCACTTTCACAGACTCGCTTCGGCGGAATAAATATTTTTTTGACGCATAAAAATTCTCTTTTTTCCGTTCCTGTAAATGTTGTCCAAGGTTACTTTTCCCATTTTAACCCGAATATTCTTTTTTTTGATTCCAGAAAACTTAAGTATTTCCAGATTCCTGATATGGGTATGTTTCACCGCTGGGAAATCCCTTTCATGTTGCTTGGATTTATTATCGTTATATGGCACCAGCACGAAAAAAAATATCAACTGTTATTAGCTATTCTTGTAATAGCTCCCACGGCTGCCTCGCTGACTCTCGGTGTACCCTTTGCTCATTTCAACCGCGTCATGCTACTCTCGCCGGCTCTTTCCCTTCTTACGGCCTTAGGTTTACAATTTTTCTCAACCTTATTTTTGTCCAAGAAACAAAGGACATTTGCTGTTCTTCTAGGCTCAATCATAACTATCCCTTTCATTTATTTTTATTTACATAGTTATTTTTCAAGTCTGCCTTACGAATTTGCAGAATTCTGGGGCACGCACAGGCGAGAAGCGGCTCTTTTGGCTCTAGATTATGAAGATAAAGTTGCTCAAATCATTATTGCTAACGAACCAGCCAGTTACGCCCAAATGTACATCTATCTCCTTTTCTACGGTCATAAGAATCCCAGCTGGCTACAAAGTGTAACCCGCCAAAGAAATAAAATTATCGGTTATAATTCTTTTGCCAAATATCAATTTCGGGTCGTTGAATGGGAAAAGGATAGTCAATTAAAAGATGCCTTAATTATCGCTTCGCCAGATAAAATACCTCCCGGAGATCATGTCGTGAAGGAAATTTTACTTCTTAATGGTAAGGTAACTCTAAGAATTGCTAAGATGAAATCTAATCATTAACTTGTCCTTCATATGCGTCCAAAATTCCTGAATAATCTACTTTTTTGGCCATTCGATCCAAGTAAAAGAAATCTTGAACAAGAAGAGTGATTTTTAGAGGAAAGCGCAGTTTTTCTTTTCTGAGGGTCACTGAAAGTCCCAATAATCTATCGCTAGGATCAGTAATTTGTGACAGTGTATTTATCCGTTTTTTAATCCTTGCACGTTGCCTGCTATCAATCTCAACCCCTTGTTGAATCAGGTAGGATAGGCAAAGTTCTGTTACAAAAGGTATGTTATTTAGATTTTGAACTAATCCAGCTAAAAATAATTTGTCGTTCATGTTGAGATCTAGGTAATAATTGCGGTCCAAAATTACCACCTCATTACCTCTTACTCGCACGTTTCCAGGATGAATATTGGACAACACCTGACCATCTTTGATTTGTGCAAAAAAGTTCCTGGTCAGCAAGGTTATAATTTCTCTTAAATCATGTCCCTGCAGTTTTAATTCTGTTGATTGAGTTAAATTGAAACCTTCAATATAATCTTCAAGCATAAACTTACTATTTTCTGGTTCATAGGTCTTAGGTATTTTGACTACGTATCTCCCCCCCAGTGTAAATCCGTCATGTTTTTCTTTAAATCGTTTATCTGCTTCAAGAAAACCCTGAAAGTTAATATCTTCTTTTATCCACTGCTGAATATCATCAACAGCAGTAAGTAATGGTTCAAATCTTCTGTCTTCTCGTGCAAGAATTGTGAATATTTGCGCAAGGAGTTCACAAGTAGTATCTGTATGAAATTGCGCATTAGGATTGAGCACCTTTACTGCCAAGTTATCTGTCTGCCAGACGGTATTGAGTGAACCGCCACCTATTTTTTTACCAATTCCTGTAAGTTCCGCTCTTGCCTGTGGCCATTGACTGGTAAGAGTGTAGTGACCAGAAATTTTCGATTGGCCGGGTACGTTATCGTAGACAGCTTGCGCCTTGTCTTCGGCATCTTTAGGCAACTCAAGATACTGTAGACTTGCCTGTAATATACGCACTGCTGGTGCACCAAGAGATTTGGCGAATTCCAATGGTAACTCCATCACGTTAATTTTTGTCTGCATTGGTAAACCTTCTAATTGGCCTAAAAGGGCTTCAATACGAGCTTCATATTCACCTCGTTCTTGCTCATAGCTTAGACGTTGTTTATCTTGTCGCCTACCAGTAATTGTGCGCAGGACTTTTTTATGATCCGATATTTCTTTACCATTACTCGTTACTCTATAAAAATCTGGCGGAGCTCCTTGTTCTTTGATTACATATTTCCAAGAGATTCGCTTTGTTGGTGGAACAAGAATTCTCTCTTGAAGAAGCGGAGCAAGTGCAAAATAAAGTGAGTCAAAGCGTGCATTTATGGCAAACTCGCGCATCACATTTCTTGTCACCTCTAAATATTTACGTTCAGTTTTATTTGTTGCCTCAACGTAATTATCAAGGAAATAGTCGATTAGTTTGCCTCGCTCTTTTTTATCTTTGTCAACTAGTACTCCACCTTCTCCACAAAGGAGATTGCGTAAAAGGATATATTTTGATTGTCCATCAAGACGATAAAACCGTTGCAGGATATCCTCTAAATTTACTGCCTCAACAACAAGTGGGTCAATCTGGTACGACTCCTTCCAACTTGCATAAAGGTACTCTTTTAAAGCTCTATCGCCATCATTGTCAAGGCAAGCCAATAATAAATCGGCTTTATGTCTGGTAAAAATGCGGTCCAAAAACTGTTCTGCCAGAATCATTCTCCCAAAATTAATCGAGGTTGATTCATGTGTTAAAAGCTGCATCATCGTTTGTCTTGCCTCATCAATCTCTTCATGTGAATAAGCTCTTTCTTCCACTAAATGACTGAAAGATCTTAAAGAAAGTAGTCGTCTATCCTTAATTTCTCTTTCGATAAAAGACATACTTTCGGAAAAAGATATCATAGCAGTCAACTTTTGCCAGATCACAGCTTGTAATCGCATTGCAAAATTAATGTCATCCAAATAGGTACTTATAAAGTATAGATCGCGCAAATGTTGTGGGTTAGTAAGATCAAATTCGTATTGAGACAGAGCTCTTTTTAAGACACTGGATTTTCTTGACTCTACCAGAGGAGGAGTTTCTTCATTCTCATTTAGCGCACTAGAAATATTTACACCATAGTGATTGAGAGGAAATTCAAGGGTAAGTCTCTCCAATTCATGACTAAATTCTTCTTGTGGCAACTCAAGAGATTTTTGCAAAAGGAGATAAATTGCCTCTCTAGATGTATAGTCCCAACTATCAGCAAAAAAATACTCCTCATTACGAAGTGGTACCTCGACTTCAGCATATAATTGGTCAGGATTAGAGAAAAATTGATATAATTTTTTTAATCCCTCGAAAGTAAATGCTCCTTTTTCAACAAGCTCAGCAAATTCAAAGTAATAGTCATCATTTAATGTGTCAGAATTGAGTGCAACTGCAATTTTAGTCAGATACAAAATTTTTTCCATTGGATCTGTAAAACTATTTATAAGTGGTAAGATTGTTATCGCTTCAGCCAGAACTTCTATCCAGATTGATTCAAATTCTTGAAGAGCCTTAAGTTCTGGATTGAGAACAAGATGGTTTCTGAATGAAGCAAAAAAGCGTAAAAGTTGGCTTGGATCATGGTTTGCAACTTGCTGAAATATCTCTTGGAGTTGGGGTGCCTTTTTTTTTAAAGCTCTATACATTCTTTGGGAAATCTTGTCAAAGGCTTTAGTTGAGCCAAAATCAGATGATTTTCTTTTCTCCTGGACTAATCTTTGCTGCTTTATATAGGGTTCTGCTACCCGTGCTATTTCCTCAAGCACAGAAATAAATTTATTCATTGGTGTCTGTTGTACCTCTTGGTCTTTACCTCTTATGACTAAACTCAACTCATAAGCTGCGTCTGGTCTTGCATTTACTGCTTCTTTCACTAGTGTATCGTATACTTCGGTAGTAAGGTGGGCCTGACCCACCTCGATAATTTGTTTGTACAATGTAGCAGTATTGAGACGAACTGAACCTTGGGATCCATAAACTGCCGCGAGTTTGTCAGTCAAGATAGCGGCAAATCGGACATATTCATTAATCTGAAATTTATCCTCTCCATCATGAAACATCTGCTTCTCAAATGTCCTACTGATAATATTTTTTGCAAACAGCTGAGGTTCAAAAACTAAGTTTAACTTGGTAGCATTGACATCTGCGGGACGCAGCATATCTAAGAGTTCTTCCAGATCTTCGGGTGCGTGTAAGTTTCTCTGAAAACCAAAATTGTTTTCTGACCAGGCAAGGTGATGTGCTTTCCTGGCGACATCGACCACTTGCAATGATCGGTCAAAAAGCATGTTTTGGTTTACCTCATTGGTTGATTCAAAACCCGAGACTAAATCAAGCACAGTAAAAAAAAGAAAAGTTCTTTGTTGCCTGCTTAGTTCTAGAGAAGCAGTAGCATTGTTGATGTGCTCCCAGATTTTCTTGCTTAAGATTGCAACTGCCTTTCTTTCTTCTTCGGCCCATCTTTGCGCTGTCGGAGATTTTTGAATTTTTGTTACCCTCTTGTAATCGGCAGCTAAATCTGGCAAGGCCAAAAGTGCTACCGCAGCATCAGCTTTTTCGCAACCTCTTCGTAACTCTTCTAATTTACGCAATCTCACACCATTTTTAATTGCTTCAGAGGGAGAAGTATATTTATTCTCTACTCGTTCTGTTCTGATAGCTTCTTTTACAAGCTCTGGAATAGAAAGTAGAGGTTTTTCGAGTGAACCTAAATCACGGTAATAAATGCTTTGGCGTAAATTTAAAACTCTATCTGTCTCACTTCCATGGGTAATCCCAGGAATCTTTCTTTTGCCTGCGCGAAATTTTTCCAGTAAATCAATTCCTCCCAATGGGTTAATGCCAAGATCATCAAGATCTAAGAAAGAATCAATATCAGCTTCCCATTCGTGTAAGCGGGCAGTACCATAATATTCTAAGATATCTAGCGCTCGTAATCTTTCTGGCTTATCCAAATCGAATCGTTCGAACATTGCTTTGGCATGGCCCTGGAGTACATGATTTTTTTCATGTCTTAGGACAAAGAGTAATTCATTTTCAGTGTCTGAAAATTCTAGAAGTTCATCATTTACAAAAATTAGCCCATTGGGTAGAACAAATGCGCTGGGGCGTTTATCTTTGTAAACAAGGATACGGAAGTCAGTTGCTTCTCCTACCTTGATAATTTTATTTAATAGGCTCTGAGTGTATTTTGTTACTGGGTGCTCCGTCGGATATAAACTTAATTCATGAGTCAATACCCATTCCGTATGTTCAACAGCTTTTTTAAACCTAAGGTTTGCTTCATTTTTGCTGTCATCGTTTACTTCTCTGGCAAAGTCTTTAATGACGTTAGAAAGGGGTTGAAAAGCTGATTTTAGACTACCATCCCGTGCTATGGGGGCAACTGTGAAGATTAAACTACTAGCTTGTTCAGGTAACTTGGCGACCCCCTTTGGTTTCAACTGACGATGAAATTCTTTTGCTTCTATAATAGACATAAAGGAGCTATTTTACCATCTTTAGCAAGTTAGTTCACGTCAGTCTAATTCTGGTATGGTGTAAACGTACCAATCATGAGTCTGGAAAAAAATAGGTAAGGATAAACCTGGTTCGCTGACAAAATAATCAATGCCAAATTCTTTTTTTAACTTCTTTAGCTTATCTATATCTAAATTGTAATAATCTGCAAGTAATGTCTGTCGTCGCTGCCATTCTAAAGCAAAAGATCGAGAGTATAATGATTCCGCACCTTCCTTGTACTCGGTGACCACAGAACGCTCGGAAAAAAAACGAAAACCGCTATGGTTGGGTGGAATAAGAAACAAGGCATCTTTACTTGTATTGTCTTTTGCCCACAGAGCCGTATGTTCTAAATCGTGACGCGGTTTTATATGGGGAAAATCGAAGTTTTTACCCTTTTCAATCGAAAAAATTATGACACAGACCGCCGTAACAGCAAAAAGTCGGATGAAAAAGAACTTAGATATTTCAGTTAGAATTTTTGCAAAATAAAGAATACTAAAAACAATCACCAGATAGATATTGCGTGAAAGTTGCAGCTCTAGACCGGGACGGAAAGATGTGACGTCGGAAAGTATATGAATAATAGTTGTAATACTTACGGCAATAAGAGCCGCTCGAACTACCGGATGAAAACTCTTCCCAAGCTTGCTGGAAATTAAATAGTAAATCAACGGCGCGACAAAGAAAAAAAGACTAAATAAAGAGGCAACACTCCAGTGTGAAAGAAAAGCATAAGGCATGCGATTTTCCACTACCATTCGCCATTGCCGATCCATGATTATTGGATCAGATGATGTGGTTGCAATAAATTTACCGATAAACGGAATCGCAAAAGAAAAAAAGGTAACAACAACTAAAAAACACTCACGCCGCTTTATCCAACCGGTTGTGCTAAGAACTGGTATAAGGAGTGGATAGGGAATGAAAGTCAGTGGATGGAAGAGGAATCCAAACCCCGCCAAGATACTCGAAAAAAACCATTTTCTATTCATGAGAAAAAAAACTGACGCAATAAGCAATGCTTCTGCAACTATGCGGAGTGTGAAAAATGTTTCAAATGTCTTAATACTACTACCAGCGATGGGCAAAGGAATCACAAAAAAAAGAAGTGAATAGAATGCAACTTTACGATCTCTAAAAAGTGAATAAGCAAGTGAGTATATAGAAAAAAAGTATAGAATAAAAGATAAAATATAGAAAAGAAAGACCGTCACTTCGAGATCGCCGATCAGATGGGTCACAATAGCAGTGAAGTCAACAAATATTGTATCGTGTATGGCATGGGTCATTATCAGATAATCGTTATGATAAAGGTTAGGATTGAGTTTTACCTTTACAAAAGTAAGATAATGAGTTTGGTCATCCACACCATATCCATAGCCCCGCAAAAAAAATGCAGTGATGATAAACAGAGATAAAAAAAACCAATTAAGTCTTTTTTTCACTACGATCAATAATAGTGAACATTTCCTGGAGACGTTTTTCATATGTATGATCTTTTAGCGTCTTTTCCCAACCTGCTTGTGCTATTTTTTCCCGCTCGCGTTTGTGCGCAAGATAGTAACTCGCTTTTTGCATTAGATCGCGGGGGTTGGTGAAACAAACAATTTCTTTCCTGTCTGTAAATAATTGTCTTAGTGCTTCGTTGCCTTGGCTTAAAAGAAACGTTCCTACTCCGGTCACCTCGAAATTGCGCAGATTCGCCGCAATAAAACCTTTGTCGTCATCGGCAGTCGTCATATTCACGACAATTTTACTTTTGCGAAAAACTGTTTTCATCTCTTGTATCGAAAGTTTACCTCGAAAGTATTTTGCCAAGGTACTTGTTCTCCAACCGCTATAGCCCCAAATGTTAAGCCCCAGAGTTTTTAAAGGCGTAAAATATTTTTCTCGCCGCTTTGTATATTGACCTACGAAGGTAACATCGTATTGCTTTGGTAGAATTCGTAACTCTTTATCAGCCTCTCCGGCATAGGCTAAATAAAAACTGTTATCATTGATTTTTTTTAAACCAGTTATCATATCCAAACAGCAGTTAAAAAAGAAATTGTAGGCGTCGGCATTTTTTTTAATCCATTCTTCAATGTGCTGGCAGTCGGGAAACCAGTTGATTGTCTGAATTCCCATGCTTGCTGCTTGTTTAATTACCAAAGAATTGATAGTTTTGCCTTTTATCACGAGCATGTAGTCGAAGCGGTTTTTAATTAGTTTATTTTGGAGAACTTTGTTTATATAACAATTGGCAAGTTTTTTTTTAATTATTGACCGACCGACAACAGAATTATCAAAAGCGCCGATAAAACGAGCAACAGCATCGGGTTTGTCGTCATAAAAGTTTGTTACAACAGCGCCAAGACGTTTTAAAGCCCGTGTTACCGGAAGTGTAAAAGAAGAATCAGACGGAGAGACCAGTATTACTAGCTTATTTTTTAACATGGTTATTCATAATAACACATAAAAAAAACCAGTTTATTGACGCTTACTTACTTACTTGCTATAGTTATGACCATGAAATCGGTGATGAAAATTAAACCCTTTCATATAGACCAGCGGGGATCCATGGCTCATTTGTTACCGAAAGAAACTCCCATCACCAGTGCCCTTTTGATTGAATCTAAAAAAGGTGCTGTGCGCGGTAACCACTATCATAAAAAAGATACCCACTATGTTTACTTACTTTGGGGCAAATATGAATATATTGGAAGAGGTTTGCAAAAAAACGCAAAAAATAAAGTGATCATAATTAAACCCGGAGAACTGGTCATTACCCAACCCAAACATGCCCATGCAATGAGATTTTTAGAAGATTCTCTGTGGATTGTTTTAACAACTGAAAGGAGAAATAAAAAGCAATATGAAAAAGATACCGTGCGTATGATTATTGATTAAATATCATATGCGGCCGCATAGTAATATAATCAATTAAAGGAATAAAAGAAATAAAATGTAAATAAAATGGACTCTGTTATCACAACTATTGACGCATGCCGAATCTGCAAAGCAAAAAACCTGTTTAAGATTATTGACTTTGGCACCCAACCACTTGCCAATGCGTTCCTGACTAAAAATCAATGCCATTTACCAGAACAGTTCTATCCTCTGGACGTCTTTTTATGCCCAAATTGTGGACTCGTGCAACTTGGCCACATAGTTTCCCCACAACTTTTATTTCGCAACTATGTTTACGTGTCTTCAACTTCCAAGGTATTTATAAAGCATTTCACAACCTTTGCTGAGCTAATTAAAAAGCGTTTTGCGCTTACTCCAAAAGATCTGGTAGTGGATATTGGCAGTAACGATGGAATTTTACTCCGACCATTCAAGAGATTAAAGATGCGTGTTTTGGGAGTTGAACCAGCCAAAAAAATCGCCGCACTGGCAAACAAAAATGGCATCCAGACTATGGCTGATTTTTTTGACCTTAAACTAACAAGGAAAATTGTTAAAATTCACGGACAGGCAAAAGTCATTACCGCCAGCAACGTCTTTGCTCATATAGATAATCTCGATGAAATCATAACAAGTCTCCAGATGATACTCAAGCTGGACGGAGTGTTTGTCATAGAAGCACCGCATCTGGTTACATTTTTAAAAAATAACCTTTTTGATACCGTCTATCACGAGCACCTTTCATATCTTGCTTTAAAACCGTTAAAGCGGCTTTTCTGCCGGTTTGATATGGAAATTTTTGATGTTGACAAAATTCCGACGCACGGTGGTTCTATTCGGATTTATATAAAACAAAAAAAAGCTAACTATCCGGTATCGGAAAATGTAGAGAGGTTGTTGGCGGAAGAACAAAATGAGCGGATTTTTTCTTTATCGACCTACCAAACATTCAACCGCAGAATTCTCGAAAATAAATCAAAACTGCTTGCCGTCTTAATCCGTTTAAAAAATCAAGGAAAAAGTCTGGCCGGATATGGTGCTCCTGCAAAAGGAAATACTCTCTTAAATTTTTTTGGCATAGGTAATGAAATTTTAGATTTCATTGTTGATGATAGTATTTGGAAACAAGGAATGTATAGTCCAGGCAAACATATACCAATAGTTTCACCCAAGACGATTTACACAAAAAAAACCGATTATCTTTTGCTTTTAGCTTGGAATTTTGCTCCAAGTATTATTAAAGCTCATGATAAATATCGACACGGAGGAGGAAAATTCATAATACCTGTCCCGCAGGTAAAAATTATTTCATGAAACCTATAAATACAAATAAAATAGTCGTAGAAGATATCCGAATTATTGCTCGCGAGATTTTTCCTGCTGCCAGATCTCTTGAAGATAAAACAATGCTTATTTCAGGAGGAGCAGGTTTTATCGGTAGTTATTTCCTTGCCGTTCTAGAATACCTCAATCGGACAAAATTTCACCATCCATGCAAGATAATCAGTATTGATAATTATATTACTGGGACAAAAAAAAGCCTGATAGACGGAAGTAATAAATCAATAATCCGCATGGAAAAAGATGTAAGTAAACCCATGAATATCCGAAGAAAAATTGACTATATAATTCATGCAGCCGGTATTGCTTCACCTATTTACTATAGTAAGTTTCCGCTCGAAGCAATTGAAGTCAATACTCAAGGTACGAAAAATCTATTGGAACTAGGTAGAAAAAATCGCGTAAAAAGTTTCCTTTATTTTAGCTCAAGCGAAATCTATGGTGATCCTGACCCAAAATCTATCCCTACACCAGAGGATTATCGCGGTAATGTCTCCTCTATCGGACCCAGGGCATGTTACGATGAATCAAAAAGACTGGGCGAAGCTCTATCTATCAACTATTTCCATGTCTTCAGATTGCCGGTAAAAATTGTTCGCCCATTTAATATTTACGGTCCGGGAATGAGAGCAAAAGATTACCGGGTGATACCGACTTTCTTATTCAACGCACTTTCTCACAAACCTCTTCCTGTTCATGATACTGGCAGACAGACCCGCACCTACTGCTATATTAGTGATGCTATTATTGCTTTTTTTAAAGTTCTGTTATCTGGTAAAAATGGCGATGTGTACAACGTTGGCAATGATCAACCAGAAATAACAACTCATGAATTGGCAAAAACGATAGCAAATCTTTTTCCAAACAATGTTGCTATCACTCGCATTCCCTACCCGCGTTCCTATCCAACTGATGTCCCGCAACGAAGATGTCCGGACCTTACAAAAATTAAGAAAAAATTAAAGTACAATCCTAAAGTTAAACTCCGGGCGGGTTTATCTAGACTGATGAGATGGTATCAAGAGATGTACGATTTATAAATCGTAATCAAAAAAATCCGAAATTTTTTTGCACACGTACTTGATTTCTTGATTAGTAAGTTCCGGAAACATGGGCAAAGAAAGAATTGTTTGGGCTTTTTCCTCAGTAACAGGAAAATCACCGGGATTAAATCCCTCGTTACGGTAAGGTTGTTGTAAATGAATTGGGATAGGGTAATGAATAACCGTTGCAACACCGTAGTTGGTCAAATAATTTCGCAACTGATTTCTGTTGGGCGTTTCTATCATGTAAAGGTGATATATATGCTTGGCATAATCCATCTCGACCGGCGTTGCAACTATAGGAATGTTTGCAAGGAGTTTAGTGTAAAGTTTTGCATGACGCCTCCTTTTTTCATTCCAATCACATAAGGATTTTAATTTTATGGAAAGGATTTTTGCCTGAAGCGTGTCAAGACGGCTCTTGTGTCCGAAAAGTTTGTGGACATATTTTTTTTTACAACCGTCATTGCGTAAAAGAGTAATTCTGTCTTTAATTTCTTTGCTGTCAGTTACCACCGCGCCGCCGTCTCCAAAACAACCCAGATTTTTACCTGGATAAAAACTAAACGCCCCGGTCTCGGTATAAGGCAAACGTTTACCTTTATACTCAGCCCCATGGGCCTGGCACGTATCTTCAATAATAGTCAAATGATATTTTTTTGCCACTGCAACAATTGGATCCATATCAGCTGCTTGACCGGCGAAATGAATAGGCACAATGGCTTTAGTTTTTTTGCTAATCTTTTTCTCTATTTGAGAGACATCAATGGTGTAGGATTGTTTACTGATATCAACAAATACCGGTTTTGCACCGAGTTCTGATATTACCATGGCTGTAGAAAAATAACTGTTGGGACAGGTTATGACTTCATCACCCCGGCCTATTCCATAGGCCTCAAGGGCAAGCTTAAGTGCATCAGTTCCAGAGTTAGTACCAATACAATATTTTTTTCCACAGAACTGGGCAAACTCTTTTTCAAAATTTAAGAGTGGCTCACCCATGATAAATGTTGCAGCCAAAACTACATCTCTGATCGCTCTCATAAGCTCTTTTTCGTGTTCTCGGTTCTGCCTTTGCAAATCAACAAATTGAATATTCATTTGGCCAGTAATTTTATCATTATTTGTCTCTGATTACAGTGTGCTATACTTTTGTCTAATTTCACCTGTGAAAATTGCATTTCTTAACATCTATGGTGGTAGGGTAAATCGGGGAGCTGAACGGGCGGTGCACGAGCTCGCCACTAGATTAAGCAAAAATCATCAAGTAGCTGTTTTTCAATCGAGAGACACTCATGCCTTTTACCAACAGCTGATCTATAATAGCATACCTATAAAAAGTACCGATGTAAGCGGAAACTTCATCCTGCGTCTTCTTAAAAAGATCTATTGCGATCCTTACAGTTTAATCGTTTTGTTTTTTTCACTTAGAACTTTGCCAAAATTACTAAAAGGCCATTATGATATTCTTCTGCCAATAAACGGTTTTTGGCAGATTCTTGTTTGTAAATTGGTAAAAATGTTTAGAGGCGGCAAAATTGTTGTCTTGGGCTACTCAGGTATAGGAATTGATGATTATGTCAATTTGAAACTTTCACCCGACGCATTTTTTTCGATGACGGAGATTGCCCGAACCTGGGCAAAAAAGGTCAATCCGCAGATTTCCTATTTTGCTACTATTCCGGGCGGTGTTGATACAAAACTCATCCGACCAGACGTTAGCCCGCTTAATCTTCCCTGCAAACATCCCGTTGTTTTAGTAATCGCCGCCCTCGTTTCATATAAACGCGTTGATTTGGCAATTAAAGCCGTAGCCAAACTTCCCGAAGTAACACTGGTTTTGGTCGGAGACGGATCACTTCGAGCAACTATAGTTAATCTCGGGAGAAAACTGCTGGGTTCACGCTTCATACATCTTCAAGCAGGCTTTAATGATTTGGCTGGACTTTATGCCGCCGCGGATGTATTTACTCTGCCATCCTATCATCCCCGGGAGTCGTTATTTAGTAAAATAACCCATGCTCAACCCGCCGAAGCCTTTGGTATCGTTTATGTGGAGGCAATGGCTGCCAATCTACCAATTGTGGCTCCTGACGACGCATTGCGAAGAGAGATTATTGGCAAGGCAGGAATTTTTGTAGACTCTGAGAATATTGACCAATACGCGACTGCTATCAACAAAGCTTTAACTAAAAATTGGGATAATATTCCCCGACAACAAGCTCTGAAATTTGATTGGCAAATCGTCAGCAAAAAATTTGAGCAAGCTCTGGTGGCTGTAAAAAAAATACAATGAAAAAAACTATTCTTGTGACCGGCGGTGCAGGGTTC
>CAZUUL010000012.1:0-15318 GCA_964623155.1 uncultured Gammaproteobacteria bacterium | reverse complement strand
AGTTAATCTTTAATTTAAGCGGTTGCCAGTTTTTATCAATTTTGTTTTTTTTAACTTTTATTCCCCCAAGCAAAACACCTGCCAGCGACCAGAAAGGCAGAGCCACTTTCGACGCTTCAAATATGTCGATATATGAAGCGTTAACTAAAAGTCCAACAATGCTGGCAATTCCCCCCGCAATTGCAGCAAAAAAAATTGGGTCTTTTATGCCTCCTAATGCATTAAAAAGGCTAAACAGAAGAGTAAAAATTATGGCAAAAAATGAAATACTACCCAGCATACCGGTTTCTCCAAGCGCCCGAAGATAACCGTTATCAGTCGACTCGGCTTCGGTAAAATCGGTGACACGTGACTTGGTAAGGGTCGAATAACCTGTCCCCAATAGCGGATTTGTGGTGAATCCCTGCCAGGCTCTGGGCCAAAGTGCGTCAAGCCTTATTCCGGTAGATAAATCAAATTGAAGCGCTGTTTTGGAGTAAACTCGTTTTTTTTGCACAACCCGGATCGATCCGTCAGCAGCTATGGTAGTATCTTCCCATTCGGGAACATCTTGGGTGACGTCAGCTGGTTGATTGACAGCTTCTGTCCCGGCTCCAGGTCTGAGTGGTGAAGGCGGCATGTCACTTTTGCTGGTAACGTTTGCCAAGGAATTTTCCAGGTAAACCACATTCTCTGTGGGGGGTTTAACCGCCGGGCGAAGAACCAAAGCGCGAATACCTCCAAGACGTTCGTTAAAACGGAAAAGCCGCATAAAACGGTCTGATAAATCACCAAACGATAACATGATAAGAACGCTCAATCCAATCGCCAACGACCACCGGCTTATTCCCCACTTTACTCCTTTTTGGAAAGCCCATAAAAAAACGACCAAAGTCAAAGCAACGAGATAGGCAATGAAGGAAACTCGTGATGCCGTTAAAATTATCAACCAAAAACTGCTCGCCAGAACTACTCCGACTATAATTTTCTGGAATCTATTTTTTAATCCGAATAATAAACTCCAAAGATATGCCAGGGCCATCATGGTAAAGGCAGCCAAATCATAATGGCCTCCGAAAGTAGAAAGCACCCGTGCATGTTCGGTCAAATACAAAGTCCAACCCTTGGCAAATTCCCGGTTCATCGTTGAGTATGCAGGCCAGTAAAGGTATTTTTGACCATAACCATAGGCAGTTACTCCAGCCATAGCCAGGATAAAAAGTACAACATAAACTTTAACCTGTTTTAAAGAACGAGTGCTGGAAAAAAAGATGAAAAATAGCGAGAAGTATTCTATGCGACGAAAAAAATGAAGAAATAATTTTTCAACATGAATCGCATGTAGTGGTACGGTCTGAGAGATAAACAGGGCCGACACAACCGAGGCAAAACCAATACTTGTATAAATGAGCATGGGTTTGGTAAGAGGCGTTTGCCAAAAGACTGCCTTACCCCGAAGCACCCAGACACTGTAAAAAATTAGGGTTATCAGAATAAGTAAATCTTCCAGTCGAACGCGGACGATATACCCGGGAATTGCATCAAATAAAGGAAGTTTCGGGTAAAGAGGAATGAAGATCATCAGAAAGCCGGCGATAATACTTATCAAGTAGTCATCTAAAAAACCAAGCAAGCGTTTCATAAATTGTGATAGGTTAAAGAATTATAGCAAAATGACTGGAAAATATTTATGAAATTACTGAAAGAGTCGGGCTCGACCGAGGCGGTAGTGAAACTGTTGATCTTTCCTTTTTCTTATTAACCTGGCAGGAACACCGCCAACTACTGTTTTTTCCAGAACGTCGGAAGTAACAACAGCACCAGCCCCCACCACGGCTCCATAACCAATTTTGACTCCGGGCAGAATTATTGACCGCGGACCGATAAAAACATAGTCGTCCACTGTTACCGGTTTTTCTATGGCATGAAAATCTTCACTATCAATATCGTGCTGTGAGTTGTAGATCCAGACGCCGGAAGCAATTGAAACGTGATTACCTATTATTAACTTCTCCCTACCGTCTAAAAAGGCGTTATCACCAACAATTGTATCAGCGCCAATAATAATATTCCTTGGATTATAGAAGCGGCAACCTATATGGATGCGGGATGCTCGACCAATTCGCAGTCCGGCAAAACGATAAAAAAGTATCCGAAAACTATGGAAAGGCACTAACCCAACCCAAGTCAGAAACAGAAGTTTTGCATCCAAAAGCCAGTTTTGCAAGCGATTGAAGATTTTGAGCATGGCTTCTTCAGCCGATAATTTTCTGCCGTATTTATCTTTTATCATATTTATCGGCCACATTCTTAAGTATACTTAGTGTTTTCCGGGCACATATTTCCCAGTCGAATTTTTGTATTTGCTTTAAGCCTTTTTCAATCATTCTGTCTTTTTCTCCTCTTGATAATCCTACTACCTTAGCTAAACCTTGCGCAATAGATGCGACTTTGGTTGGATCAATCAGCAAACCCGCGTCGCCGACGATTTCCGGAAGACAACTCGTCCGACTCACAACAACCGGTATACCGCAGGCTAAAGCTTCAATAACGGTCAAACCGAATCCTTCATATAAACTAGGTAAAACGAAACAAGTTGCATTTCTGTAAAGAGCAGGCAAGTTTTCATCTTCGACGTAACCGGTAAATATCACTTGTTCATTCAACCTTTTGTTACTGACTTCTGCGAATATTTGGTCATAAAGCCAGCCTTTTTTTCCCGCGATAACCAACTTTAACTCTTTTGGAATTGCTTTTTCCCCCAACAGTTTGGCATATGCTTCAAGCATACTTAAGATATTTTTTCTGGGTTGCAGAGTCCCTAGATAGAGAATGTACCTGTCACTAATATTGTATTTTTTCTTTAGCTTCACTAACTCGCTTGACGAACCTTTAATTTTAAATTTTTGTTTATCATATCCGGGATAGGTTACCTCAACTTTTTCGCTGGCTATATTGTATACGTCAATAATATCTTGCTTACTGAACTCGCTTATAGTCAATATTTTTTTAGCGTTATTAACACTGTAATTTGTCCAATGACGCAACTGATGCAAATCTTTTTCGTTAAAAAATTCGGGAAAATGAATGAAAGAAAGATCCATAATCGAGATTACCGATGGAATGGGTGAAAACCTCGGTCCATAATGAGTGGGACTGAATATAACATCGGGCCGGCGGCGACTCCGGTAAAGCGATAACGGAAGACCCACTTGGGTCCAAAACGGTTTTGGCCCTATGATTTTATATTGCCATGCTGCCGAGTGTTTGGGTAAATCGGGAGTGGCTGCATTTTTTAAGAAAATTTGAAAAATTAACTTCTTTTCTTTACCCTTGTGCTGAATTCCATGCAAATGATTAAGCAGTTCAAGGGCATAGCGCCCTATACCAACCCTGTCTTTAACATTGGCTTCATTACCATCGATTCCTACTAACATAAGCTGCTCTTTCTAAAATAATTTGTGATAAACTCTAAGTGTTTCTCTGGCTGTTTTTTCCCAGGAAAAATTTTTAGCCCAGGCCATTCCTTTTTTTATCATTTCCTGGCGGTCTGCTAGCGAACTATCAATTACATATTCCATCGCTTCGGCAATGTTGGCGATATTTTCCGGATCTACAATTATAGCAGCTTGCCCTACCACTTCCCGCAAACTTCCGCGATTTGACGTAATTACCGGACAACAGCATGCCATCGCTTCCAGAACCGGCAAACCAAATCCTTCATAGAGCGACGGGTAGACAAAACAAGTGGCTCCAGAATAAAGTGCCGGCAGATCACTCACATCGACGGGCCGGCTTAGTTGACCAATGACTGCAAGTTGGACATCTTTTTTTTGCGGCAGTTTTTGATAGGCTTTAATGACTCTTGCGACATTTTTTCTCGGTTCAGAACCCATTCCGAGAATATATTCTGATGCAAGACCGTATTTGTCACGAATCTTTTTTATGTGTTGTGAACTTTTTTGAGAAAAATCACTACTTACTCCTAGGTAAACCACATGAATTTTATCTTCAGGAATTTTTAGTATTTCGCAAATATCATTTTTTGTACTTTCTGAATCGGCAATTATTGCATGACTTTCTTTTTTTACCCAGCCGAGCTTTCGTCGCTGATTGGCAACGATTGACGGCTGCACAAACTTGGGATACTTATAAATAAGAAGGTCGTGAATTGTGGTAATTTTTTTTGCACGGCAGGGCGGTTCAAGCCAATCGGAAGAATGAAAGATATCAACTTGGCCAATGAGTTTGTCGATGGACATCTTATGCCACTGATTCCAGAGAAAAGTTAAAAAACTATTAGGCAAGGAGTAAAATCTTTTACTACAATTACTTCGATTATTCGAATAATCGAAGTAAAATTTCTCTAACCGATGTTTTTGTCGTAGCGAACTACCAAAAAGGACATACGAATTTTCCTGGTCAGATTTTAGAAGATTAGAAACGAGCTGCTGAGTATAGACAGCTACACCAGTATGCGGATAAGCAAGTTGTGAAATGTCGATACCGATATGCATATTGCAAAAATAGCTTCTTTAATACACACTATAAACCAATTATGAGTATACAACAACAATTACTTTCTCTGGTACAGCTTGTTGCTATATGTACTTTCGTGATTTTTATGATGATTGTATTTTTTAAAAAAATTGATTCTAAATCAAGCCTAAAGCAACATTTCCTTAATGACAAAAAAATGCTTATTGAATTCACTCTCTTCTCTTTTTTTTACATCTACCTATTTAATTACTTATTTATAGCTAATCAAAACTATTCGCCTTTAGTTTTTTTTGTTGTTGGTTCAATAACTGCTCTTGCCGGTTTAATCCTTGCATTCATTGGCAGGCTTCAACTTAAAGATATATGGACGCCGATTACAACTATGAGACAGCCTATGAAAGTAGTTGACAAAGGAGTTTTTAGGTTGATGAGACATCCAATATATGCAGGCAGACTATTATTTTTTACCGGAACTATGCTTATGCTTAATCCAGTAGGTTTGTTATTTGCCTTTTTTTACTGGTTATCTTTAAGAAAAAAGGCGCTTGAAGAAGAAGATTTTTTATTCAAAACCAGTCCCCATTATAAAATTTATGCAAAAAAAGTTAAGAGGATTTTTTTCTAGATTTCCTAGAATAATTTTTGTCAACTATGAACCCTAGAAATATCGCAATGCCTCCAATAAGCATATGTGGTGTATTGGCTGCTAAGCGTTTGGCGGCAATTATAGCTAATTCTTTAGTCAGAAAATGTAAATTCAGAAAGTTGTAGCCAGTTAATAAACCTGACAAACCATCGAGGAAGTAAAGTATCCCAAAGACTCTAAAATAAAATAAGGTAGACTTCTCTGATTTAGATGCAGCATATAAAGCCCAAATACCTGATAAAGCATGAAGAACATGGTTAGCAGTGACATTACGATAAAGACCGAAGATTTTACCATTTTCATCTGTTAACCCGGGAATAAAGGCTAGTACAATCACCAGAAAGAAACTTATACCATACAGATAGGCTATCTTTTGTAGCAATGATTTTTTGGGTTTCATGAAAATATATTTTAATTATGATCTCTGATCTTTAAAATTGCAAACCCACTTAAACGGGCTATGACTTCTCCTTTTTGGCGTATTTAGCATAAAAGTTGTTAAAGAATAGCTCTTGCGGATCGTACTTTTTCTTCATCTCAAAAAATTCGTCAATGGTGGGATATGCTTTGCGAATTTGTTCTTGGGATGCATATAATTGATATGGTAGATAGTAAGTTCCTCCAATATTTATAGAATAATCAATGAGCTTTTGTGTCCACGTTTCGACTCTTTTTTGCTCTTTACTTGATAAGCCTACGTTGATATATAAAACCACGGCAAACATCTCTTTGGCACGATTGCTGTATGAAAGAAAAGATTCGTTATTGTAAGGTACATAACGAATTGTGGCATTTAGCAGATTTATATTAGTCTCCTTGACTAGTATCCTAAGTTTATCAATGAATTCAGATAACTTATCTCTGGGAAAAAAATATTCTTGGAGTATATCTGTATCTTTATTGGATTTATAATCTAAAAATCTTAGATCGTTGTAATCAAGGTTATTTCTAGTCGTCAGTGCAGGTTCTGACAAGTTGCTATAGTTTTTTTGGAAATACCATCTTACTTTTTTCCCAAAATTATTACTACGCGACAAGCCAAATAAGAATTTTTTAATAGCCATATTTTTATTAGGCTTGAGTTTTTTAAAAGACTCATCCGCTGAATCTGTTACACTATATGTCGTAATAATAATTTCATCCAGAAAGGAACTATCCTTTACAATTGATAAACGGGCAAAAACTTCTTCGACAGCTTCTTGTTTTCGGAGATCGGAAAAGAAATCAGTGTATTGTTTATAACTCATTATGTATTCTTTTTTCTCGTAAGAATTATTTTTAATTAGCTGTAAATCAGTATCCAATATTACTCCGAAGAGACCATATCCGCCAAGCACCAGTCTAAACAGTTCGGGATTTTCCGTTCTGCTAACATTGATGATGGAACCATCAGCCAAAAGTAAGCGAAAAGATTTGACAATTTCGCTTATTGAACCAAACTTTGGATTGCTATGATGAACGTTGACGCTCAGGGATCCACCTACCGTAAATCCTGAGTAGTCTTGAAGAACAGGCACTGATAAATCAAATGGATTTAGAGCTTCTATTACTTTATCCCATGTTGCCCCACTCTGTACTCTCATGGTTTTCTCTTGAGGATTAATCGACAATATTTTATTAAAAGATGTCATATCCAAAACAACCGCATCCTTATAAAAGGTATGTCCGCCCATGCTGTGGCGCTTACCTGCAATAGATACTTTGAGATTATTTTGTCTGGCTTCTTTTAATACTTCCTGCAATCCTGTTATTTGGGAATTTTTTTCAATTTTACGTACATGGGTTGGATTAAGCCTACTAACATCGTTTATAAGTAATTCATCAGGTTTTTGTAGTGTTATTCGAATCGAAAAAACAGCTAAAATAACAAAGATAAGAACAAAGATAAGTGTAATGATGGCTGTTAAATATTTTTTAAATTGTGATCTGTATGATAAAAGTGTTGAAGATTTAGGCATATTATAAACATCTTAACATGTCACGATATAATCTATTATCTATGATATTTGCACAAACTTCTATAGACAGAGGAGATATATCTGAACAAATATTTGATCAGATAAGTTCGTTTATTTCTTCTCTCCCTTATTTTATATTAGTTTGTTTTGAAAGTGATGCAACTGTAAAGGAAAAGGATGGTAGAAAAGCACTTCGCAGAATAGTTCACCTATCAAAAAGAGACGATCTCAAAATACTGCAAGATGAAGCTAATATTCATGTTGGTGTAAGTCTTATTTACTCAGATAATTTTCAACTTGAATCCAAACCAGAATGGAATGAGTTATCGGGCCCGAGAACTCCACGAGGTAGGGCGGGTGGATATAAACATCACTTACTAAAAGCAAACTTTACAATAAGAAACAATATTAATAGGGAGCGTTTTTGCATAATAGCTGCCCACCAAATTTCTATGGTTGATATCCACGTGCTTGATCCTTTTAACTGTGGAGAAAGGAGACGACAGGCTAAATTTATTTTGCAACTTGCCCGTTCTTTGGTTCAGGACTCAAATGTAGTCATAGTGATGCGAGATGCCAACGATCATCTTTATGGCGACAGAAAATGTGAGCTAGATAATCGTCAAAAGTATGGTTTCTTTTCTCCCACCGATGCTATAGATGATTTGACTTTTAAGTTGGCTGAGGTAAAAACGAGTCCGGGAGGATTGCATCGAAGCTTATATTTTGTCAGGCCATTTATTAGAACTCCGATCATGAAACTCTTAAAAATTAACACAAAGGTTGACTCTATTTGTGTACCAATCGAAATAAAGGATAAATATATCTTCCGACCAGCTTATCTCCCGTTAAATGGACTTGATCACGGTTTGCTACAAATAGAATTAACTCAACATAGTGAACAATATTGACAAAATAATCGTGTGTCATCGTATCTTAAAGCTATTTTAGCTTTACATAATAAAATCCCCGGTAAGTGGGCTCCCAGTTACAACGAAGAAAAAGCGGTATAAGAATTAGAAATACCTTACGGAAAATAACATCAACAAAAATATTTTTTGTCATCCAACCTTTCATAAGAAACTCGCGCAGAAAAAGATTGAGTCTTTGTTCCCTTTCAATGGTTACTTCTTTTTTCTCCTTTTTTGCTGCTTCCCAAATCAAAACTCTTACCTCTTCCTCGGTAGGTAGACCATACTTTAGGTGCTGGGAAAAAAAGGGAAAGGCTAGACCAAAGCGTCTTTGGTATATTTGTGAAAGCTTTTTGTCCTGCTCCTGAGCTTTTTTTCCTTCTGGGACAGCGATAAAAACCCCCTTTTTGGCAACGCGGATCATTTCTCTTATTGCTTTCTCACGTTTGAATCTGGGAATATGCTCCAAAACGTCAACCGCTACAACAAAGATAAAGGCCTCTTTTGCAAAGGGAAGCTTTGTTGCATCTGCAGATACTTTTTCCAATAGAGAAATTTGCGGGCCAGCAAAATCACGATCTACTCCAGTAACTTGTCTACCTAAATAGGGAGCGATACCTAAAGAACCAGAACCTACTTCAAGTACTGTTCCATGAGGATTAATTTTTTTTATTTGTGCAACAATAGGTAAATAACGCAAGGCCACCTTGGGATGCCATTTACTTACGATATTCATAAATAAATCCTACGCCAGGAAAATCGCGCGTTGAAATTTTATTAAATCCTTGCTTAGTTAAAACTCTCTCAAGCACATCATTTGGATCAGTCAAATCAGTCAGATAGTCAAATATAAAAAGAGTTTTCTTACCAACAGTAGCTTGCTCCAAGTAGACTATGTCATCACTATCCATGGCAAAGTTTTTGGCTACCCCTACACCAAGGTTGGTTTTTTCTCGATACCAAAGATATGGTGCAAAGGGTTCTGGAAAAGCAAAAATAACTTGTGTGTCAGAATCTGCCATTCCTTCCACATATGCTGTCGCCTCTCGCCATTGTTCACGCCCAAAGCGACGGTCGCTATAGTAAAGAAAAAGGCCTAAAAAATTTACCACTAAAAAACCCAGCAAAAAAATACCTTTCCAGGGTGGTTTGCTAGCATCAATGCCTGAAGCCACGAGAATAAGAAAATAAGGTAAAAGAAATAAAATTCTTTGTGGAGCAATTACTGGCAAAAAGAAAGAAAAAACAAAAATTAAAAACAGAGGTATTAACAAAATCGCAAGAAGCTGTCGAGTAGAATTTTTATTAGACCTCCATGAGCTTTTTACTATACTCATTACTAGAATCAGAATCACAACAAATAAACCTGCATAAAAAAGTTTATTATCAAATGTAATTCTACCAAGGGTAAATTTAGCCAAAGTAAGTGCAAGCGCTTTAAAGGGCTCTACAGATACAACCTGACTCCAACCCGACAAATTGCCTAACAATTCTTGCCCTCCCGACAATTGGGTTTTAAAGATAGGAAGCCACGGAACAAATGACAATGTCACAATAACTATCGCTTTGAGCCAGGCCATAAATTGATTTCGCCTAAAAAAAAACATAAACGCGCCATGCCCCAGCAGGAGAAAAAAAGAAGTATAAAGTGAGTAAATGAAGAGTATAGAACTAACAATATACTTGCCCTGTCTATTTTCTAAAAGATAGAAAGTTGAAGCTGTACTTAAAAAAGCAGATAAGGCATAGGGTCTAAGTTCTTGTGAATAAAAGATATGAAATGGTGCTACACTTAAAAGAAGAGTAGAGAGAAGAGCAACATTTCGGGAAAAAAATTTTTTTCCGCTTAGGTAGGTAAAATAAATTGTCCCAACAGCAAAACTTACGGAAAGTAACCTCATAAACCATTCAGCATGGGAAATTCTTAACCAAAAAAACAGTAAGATATGAAACAGCGGTGGCATAAAATCCGCTTTTATTTGAAAAAGTCCTGTAAAACTTCCAGAACTCTCGATAGCTTGAGCCGCCTCATCAAGCCAAAGACTTTGATTTAAATTGATAAGTCTTAGGATAACTCCTAAAGTTAAAATTGTAAGCAACCCGAGGGCTGAATTTTTTATTTTCATTTATTTACTTTTTTCTTCTCCCAGAAAAGACATTAAAATGCTAACCGTAATTCCAGTGCCATATATCCAGGCAAAAACAAAAATCGCTGGCTCGCGGCTGTGACCAAAAACAAGCAGCGCCCTTAAAGTTTCCCCAACTGGGTTATGTTTAAAAAGTTTGCTTAATTTTTTAAAAATTGAACCTGTCATAAACTCATTTTTGCCTATCCAGCGAGCTTGCTGGTAAACCTCATTTAGTGTGTCAGGATTGGCATGATAACAAACAGCTCTCGGCGCTGCTGTGGCTTGATAGCCCAATTTGCGTGATAAAGTCCAATCATCGGTAAAACCGATATTGTCAAACCCTCCAACATGAATAAATTCGGATTTTTTAATCGCACGAAAAACTGGAGCAACTAAAGGATAATTTAAAGGGAGCTTTCTAGGAGAAAATAATCCATTATAGTAATTCCAGCAGCGCGACCAGACATTTTCCCAATTGGAAACAAATTCTTCTCTGGTAAAGGTGCCAGGAGTTTCTTGCTTAGTAATGGGCGTAATTAACTGCACAATAAAGGTTTTCTCAAATGTCATATCCGCATCCACGAAGACCAGAATTTCTCCTTTTGCTTCTGCTGCTCCCCGATTTCGAGCCGCGCCTGATCCCAGATGTTTCTGCCTAAGAAGCCGCACAGGCTTTATCTTTGTTTGCTGGATAACTTTTTCGATCACTGAGAAAGAATCATCTCTGGAGCCATCGTCAACCACGACTATTTCAAAATCTGACAGCGACTGCTCTAAAAGCGATTTAAGGCAAGCCTGTATGGTTTTTCCTTCATTGTAAACCGGTATAACAATTGAAACTAGCATAATTTATCCTGCAGTTTTCGTAATAAATAGAATATCATAACAAGATATGTTCCAAGCATAGCAGCAAAAGCTGCAAAAAGGCCGTGCGGTTGATAATTAATGGAAATTGACGAAGACTGTCCATTGACAGGCAGATGAAGAATAATGTCATCTTTTTTTATTAAGGGAATTTTCTCCCCTTTGTCATTAGTTGCTTTCCAGGCGGGAAAATAGATTTCGTTAACAACGATTTCTCCCCCCCACAAACCTAAAGTTTTCACCGAAATAGAATTAGGTTTGAATATTGCTTGCAGTTTTTTCGAATTTCCTTGGCTATCCTGCCAGTATACGCGTGGTTTTTCAGCTAGATTGCGGTAAAGAATTAAATTTGCGTACTGACCTTCTTCCACAAATCCCGTATCAGACAGGGAATATGGAGAAAGAACATATCTTGTCCCAAGCAAACCAAGCAGATATGAGTTCGGCTGGGGTTTGTCGGAAAAAGTTTGGTAGGGCGGTAAAATCGGTGCAAAGCCGGTAAATGTATATCCCCCTGCCCGCGATAAAAATTGGTCATAGTATGTCAAATGTACAGGATTATACCCACCCGCGTTGCCTTTTCCCTTTGGCGCTCCTTTTCCCAAGGGTATGCATGCTGTAGTACAGTAGACGCGAAAGTAGTCAGTCCCCTGACTTAATTTTTCTTTAACTTCATTGGCAAGAATCGCCGTCTGAATAGGTTTGCTAATCCTAATATATCCATATAACGATAACTCAGCAACCAGGCATATAATAAGTACCCTAATAAATTTCAGCGAGATTTTATTTTTAATAAGCCAGTCAATAAAGTAAGCTGAGAGAAACGAAAATATAAGCGTAACCAGATACCAAACCCGTGAAGTTATTCTAAGATATCTCACGCCTGGAATAAGATAATAAAACAATGAATAAAATGGCGATTTGACATTGATGGTTATTAACACAGACAATAAAATGCCTGCCAAAACGAAAATTTTTCTATTTCGCGGAAGATAATAAAAACCAGCAATACCCGAAAGCATAGGAATAATACCTAAAAAAAGTACTTCTTCTGTCTGAAAAGTATTGTACCCGCGGACGAATGGAAACAATATTGCAATAATGATTTTTTTCCAACTCCATAATGGTTGCGCTATATCAAAAAAAGATAAATTTTCCCTGTTTGTCAGGGGAAAAAACTCAATTCCAGCAAGAATTTGGGGTAAACAAGCGCCAACAAAAAAAATTAAACTTAGAGAGGCATTTTTAAGCAAAGTAATTGCTGGTTTTCCCCGGATACAGTTATAAGTAAAGAAAACCGTTGCTGCCAGCAAAGCATAATAGAAAATGGTAAAGTAAGTCACAAACATAAATGCTGCGGTAAAACCCAGTGTCATCGGCCACAACAAATTTTTGCTTGCAACAATCTTTTTTGTCGCGAGAAAAAAGAGCGGAGCCAGACTAAATGCGACAATCATCCCGACGTGACCTGCCTCCAAATGGGAAGTGAATTTTGGCGAAAGCATGTAAGCGATTGCTCCAGCCAAAGCTGCCATTTTATTTAATCTGAATTCACATAATAGTATGTACATAACTACGCCGCTAATATAAAACTGAAAAAATAAAATAAAAATTGCAAAATGATCAAGTGGAAAAAAAATTACCAGCCAGTAAGGCGGGTAAATCCAGGGATTTTGCGCATCTCCCAAGATTGGTGAACCTGAGAGTACGATTCTTTGCCAAAGAGGCAACTCATGGTAGTTAACAATACTCTCTTTAAAATACTCAAATAAAGGCAGAAATTCTTCTGATAAATCATTTCCGCGGTTTGTCAATTGCCGCGGGAAAAAAAGGAAAGGCAGGAAGAAGAAGAAACATATCAGGCCTAAAATCATGATCGGATGCACCAAGCGTCGATTTATTTTCTTTGCAAGATCCATAAATGCTCATCCAGCTTAGATTTTAGCGTGAATTTATGGCTAATATAGTCATTGATAATTTCGGGTTTATAACTCCCGAGCGCGTAAGGTTTACCTGTTGCAAAAGGTGAGTATAAAACATAGTTGATATTTTCTTTTTCCAGATTATCAACAATTAAGTTTTGAATATTTGCCATTTCTAAATACCAGGGAAAAGTATCAGCCCATGGTTTACTTGGAAGCAATTTTGACAATACAAAGTATTGAGAGGGAACGTTATACATAAAGACTTGCGTCTCTTCGGGAAGCTCTTTTGCAAGCGAATTAACTTCATCTAGTACCTGATTTTCAACAAACCGGTCAGGTTTGTGCCAATTTTTAGCCACGTATGCCATTTGAAAAAATAATCCAATTATCAAATATCCAACCACTACTGGACGCATAGATTTGTTGACATTGTTATAAATGATTGTCGTTAATATAGTCAAAAAAGGCAACGCCGGCTGAAAGTGAAAAAAGGCAAATCGGTGAATTGCAAAAAAAAGACCACCGCCTACAAATATTAGTCCTAGGAATAGTTCAGGTAAAAATGTCCTATTTTTATTTATAAATAACGAAAAAGCAAGCGGAGAAAAAATAAAAAAGACTAAAATCAAATTTCTGATCGACGGTAGCTCATGATATCCGGGCATTTTCGTAATCACAAAAAAAGGATAGTAAAAAGCCCAGTAAACAAACTCGCTGCCTGAACCAGAGAAAAAAAATAATCCAAGACTCGCTAACAAAAGAATTACAAATCCTGAAAGCATAGGAATCAGTAAGTGAATAATATTTTTTTTCAATTTATAGGCTGAAAAAAATATGAATAATAAAAGTATCCAAATGGCGCTTTGTTTGACTAAAAATGCTGTGCAAAACAGAAATCCCAAAATAAAGGCTTTAATGATGCTCGGTTTCTTAAACCAAGAAAGAGCCAGGCTAAAATTTGCCAGCAAAATCGGCGTAACAGATAAATCAAACCACAAACCGTTACCTTCAAAAAATACCTGCCAAAGAAGATACAGTCCCGTCGTAGACCAGGCAAGTAATTTACTAAATAAAGATCGGGCTGTATAGCAAAAGATAATATCAGTGAGAGCAATTAGCGTCCATGTCACAAATTTTAAACTTATAACGCTCTCGCCAATGAGTTTAAAAACCAGAGCAAGAAAATAAGAAAGCAAAGGAGTAAAAGGATGAATTATATCGCCGTAATATGAATAACCGTGATTTATAAGATATGGGTAGGAAAGCATCTCCGGCCAGACTGTGAACTGGGTTTGTGTCAAGACCAAAAGGTGAATAGCGATAAGTAGAATGAGGCTGCAGACTTCAATTATTTGAATAATTGAAGTAGTGTGTCTATCAATGAAACGTTTTAAGCTAAGTAAAGGAGTGAGACAAAAAGCTATCAACTGCTCCCACCACATAAAGGAAACCCAGGGCGAGGGAACTCCTTTTGGACGTTCATGTTCAAATACTTCAGGTAATTTAGCCTGTATGGCCGAGCCGATTTCAAGTTTCTTTTTTGGATTTACTGATGAGCGTTGTAAATGACGAAGATGCCAATATTCGTAACTTTGTAAAAAGACTAATTTGTCATCTTGGTTATTGATTGATTTTCCTTCAGAATCAATATATGCTTCGAGTGGATACGTTCCTTTCCAAAGATATCCTGAAGTTTTTCTATATGCCCTAATATTGTAATGGCCAACTTTAGCTAATAATTTGTAGCGGCCGGCGGACTCGTCTTGATAATGATAAAGGTCAGCAAGGGGAATTTTGGCTTTAACGACAACAGCAATTTTGTTTGAGGGGAGAGAAGGAAGTAGTTTGATGAGTTCTTGAATTGATTTCTTTGGCCAGACTTCATCACCATCCACGAGTAGAAACCAGTCTGAAGTAGTCGCCTTAATCTGTTGATTCCTCAATTTAACCAAAGTATTAGCTTCAACTCTTCCTTTTTCAGAGAAACTAATTTTGGCAGACTTGATGCTACGAATGATATCAACTGTCTTATCTGTTGAACCTGTATCATAGATGATTAACTTGTCAACATAGGGAAGAACAGATTGTATTGCATACCACACCCACTGATCTTCATTGTAGACAATCATGTGGACTGTAAGCTTATTTTTCATGGTAAAACACTACAGTTAGTAAACTCAACACCAGTAAAAATCCTTGCGCCAACACAAATGTCAGAGCCGCACCCACTGCGCCATATACTGGCACAAGCACCAGATTAAGCACAACCACAAGGCTTAATTGTAGCAGCCCATATAAAGAAAGAATCGCTGGTCTTGAGAGAAAGTATGTTATGTACGAAGTGCTTCCTATCTGCAATGTCAGCATTGACATACCAATAAGAATAATTTGGAAAACACCGGTTGA
>CAZUUL010000011.1:0-15396 GCA_964623155.1 uncultured Gammaproteobacteria bacterium | reverse complement strand
ATGGTTCGCCGCAAGGGAAAACTTTATGTCGTGTGTACCAATCCGAAACATAAGCAGAGACAGAGTTAAAAAATATGGCTCGTATTGCTGGTGTAGATTTAGCAAATGATAAACGGATCGATATTGCTTTGACCTATATTTACGGTATAGGTAGGAAAAACGTGGTACCTATCCTCGAGCAGGTGAAAATTGATTCCAGCAAGCGGGCCCGGGAACTTACTGATGAAGAAATCGGGCGGATTCAAAAAGTCATTGACGCTTCCTATAAAGTTGAAGGGGACTTACACCAGGAAATTGCCGAAAACATAAAACGGCTAAAAATGATCGGAAGTTATCGGGGTATCCGTCACACTCGCAACCTGCCGGTGCGCGGCCAGCGAACCCGGGTCAATGCCCGAACCAAGCGGGGGAAAAGACAGACTGTCGGAGCGTTGCGCAAAGACGTCCGGGCAAAACTTGACCAGACACCAGCAAAACCAGAGGCTGCCCCAACTGCTAAAACTCCGAGCAAATAATTATGATACAAACTAAAAAACTAGCGCGAAAAGTTGACAAAGGAAGAGTGTACATCACTGCCACTTTTAACAACACTCTGGTGACAATAACCGATGAAAAAGGCAATACCTTGTGTTGGGGTTCAAGTGGTGCGGCAGGATTTAAAGGAGCAAGAAAATCAACGCCGTTTGCCGCGACTACTGCTGTTGAACTGGTAGCCCGAAAAGCCATAACCCAGGGACTGCGGGAAATCGAAGTCTATATCAAAGGGCCGGGAAACGGGCGTGATGCTGCTTTAAGGGCACTCAGAAACGCAGGCTTGACAATCACTATGATAGCTGATGTAACACCTATACCCCACAATGGGGTACGGCCCAAAAAAAAGCGGAGAATTTAAAAAGTATGGCACGTTATACAGGACCAAAAAACAAATTGGCTAGGCGGGAAGGTTTGGACCTTGGTCTAAAAAGCCCTAGTTCAGGGGCGCATTCTTCGCTTTTGCGAAAGTTGAATATTCCACCCGGCCAGCACGGAGTCAGAGGTAGAAGAAAAGAATCTGAATATTCTATACAACTTAGGGAAAAGCAGAGGGCAAGACGTATCTACGGGGTACTTGAAAAACAATTTCAACGCTATTTTGCCCAGGCTCTTAAAACCCGGGGAGCAACCGGAGCCAAACTGCTTCAATTATTGGAACTGCGACTGGACAACGTTTTATACCGGCTAGCTCTTGCGCCGACGCGGGCATCGGCCCGGCAGCTGATAAGTCACGGCCATGTAACCGTCAACGGCAAAAAAGTAACCATTCCTTCTTACAGTGTTAGTGAAGGGCAAGTAATTAGCGTCAAAGCAAAAAGTCTTTCCATGCCTGTGGTTGCAGAAATGCTGAAAGAGAAGAATCCGGTTATTCCTGCATGGTTCCAACGCCAGGGCCCGGCTGGAAAAGTCGCCAAACTCCCCCAACGTGAAGATATCGATACTATTCTCAACGAGCAGTTAATAGTTGAGTATTATTCCCGATAAAATATATGAATCAACCACGTTTTAAAATCACAGTCGAAGAGGAAAAAGATAACTTTGGCCGGTTTATCATTGAACCGCTGGCTCCGGGATTTAGTCACACGCTTGGGACGCCCCTACGCCGGGTATTACTGGCGTCACTTAAAGGTGCTGCTGTTACGGCCGTTAAAATCGGCGGAGTCAAGCACCAGTTTTCGACTCTGCCGGGAATGCAGGAAGATATTGTCGAACTCATTTTAAATATAAAAAAGCTGCGTTTGAAATATAGAGGGGAAGAAGGCACTAAAATGCATTTATCATTCAAAAGTCGGGGTGATGTTCTGGCTAAAGATATAGATACGGGTGGCGAGGTAACTATCGTCAATCCCGATCTTAAACTTGCAACTCTTACCACGCCCAAGGCAAAGTTAGAGATTGATTTCTGGGTGAATGAGGGCTATGGTTATTCTCCTTTTGAGGACAGGAAAATCGAAGAGTTGGGGGTAATAGCTATTGATGCTACTTTTACACCGGTGACTAGGGTTAATTATCGTGTCGAATCGACAAGAGTTGGACGGATGACCGATCTGGATAAACTCATTTTAGAGATTCATACTGATGCCACAATCAAGCCATCAGAGGCGCTTTCTGAAGCAGCGCAAATTCTGACTGCTTATTTTCAGCAAATTCACTCACCACAGGATGATGAGGTCGTGGAAGTCGCTAAAACAAAACCGGTTTCTGACGAAGTCATGAAAATGAGTATCGAAGAGCTCGATCTTCCTACCAGAATTATCAATGCCCTGCGCAATGGTGGCATTGAGACTGTTGGTGATTTGATTACCTACGATGCTAAGCAGTTGGCTAAAATTAAAAACCTGGGAACAAAATCCTTGACCATTGTCGAGGAAAAAATCAAAGAGAAAAATGTTTCTCTAAAAAAAGGTTAAGATTATGAAACATCGAGTAGCCGGTGTTAAACTTGGTCGGTCAACCAACCAACGCCAGAGGTTATTTCATAATCTCATAGGTTCTTTCATCGAGCATGATCGAATCACAACCACCCTACCCAAAGCCAAAGCTATGCAAAGCATGGTAGAAAAGCTGGTGACCCAGGCCAAACGCAACCTTAGTTCAAAAGAGCTGTTGGTAAACTATGCCCGTCCCATCCGTCAACACTTTCAACAGACGATCACCCGCTTTATTCAGATACCCGGCGGTTATACCCGGCTGATCAACCTGGGAACGAGGATGAGCGACGGCGCAAAAATAGCCATGCTTGAATGGTCGAAACCGTCGCTTGCCCTCATTCCTGACAAAGAGAAATCACTTAAATCACGCGCGAAGAAATCGTCATCCGACAAAAAACCACCACCCAGGAACAAAGTCGAGAAAAAATTATGACAAGCAAAACCACCAGAATTGGCGATGTCAAACGCGCCTGGCACAAAATTGATGTGGCTAATCAGGTTTTGGGCAGAATAGCTTCAGAAATCGCTAAACTTTTATCCGGAAAAAACAAAGCCTATTTTGTTCGTCACCTGGATTGCGGTGACTATGTCGTAGTCCTGAATGCAAAACGCGTTAAAGTTACGGGTAAAAAAGAACAGCAAAAAATCTATAGTAGATTTTCCGGCTATCCATCAGGCCTTAAAAAAACGACGCTGGAAATGCTGCGAGCCACAAAACCCGAAGAAATTATCAGGCACGCGGTTTACGGCATGCTGCCTAACAACAAGCTCCGGCCGCAGATGATGAAGCGGCTGTTTGTTTTTTCCGGAAATGACCATGCCTACGGAGATAAATTTTTAAAGTAAAAGTTTATGGCAAAAATTAGCAAAAAAGAAAATTCCAAGGGAAAAGGGCCGCTTTATTACCATGCGGTTGGACGACGTAAAGAGTCGACTGCCCGGGTAAGACTTTATCCGGCGCTTAGTGACGAAGGAATCAAACTGGAAAATCTGGTTATAAAAAAGGCCGATATCATAGTGAACGGCAAACCCGTCGAAGAGTATTTTCAGGGAGAAATTCTTAAAAAATTTTACCTTGAGCCATTTAGAACAACCAATAGCCTTGGTCGATTTGCAACCTCGATTAAAGTCGTAGGCGGTGGGATAACAGGCCAGATGGGAGCAGTTATTCACGGTATCGCGCGCGCTCTGGTTAAAGTCGATCCGGAGAAAAATAAAACTATTCTCCGCAAGCGCGGTTTTCTCACCCGCGATCCCAGAGAAAAAGAACGGCGCAAAGCTGGCTTTGCCGGTAAAGCCCGGGCCAAAAAACAGTCGCCGAAACGCTAACAAAATTTAGGGTCTAGGAGAATTCAGGGTCAGACCTTAAAGAATTCAAGGTCTGACCCTTTGACCCTACAGCTTAAGGTTCTACGCTTTGTTCTTTCTGAAATAAACTATGCAGAAATTGACAAGCAAGCAGCACTTACTGATGAAGAGATAGTTTCCCTTATTCAAAAAGAAATAAAAAAGCGAAAACAAGCCATCGATCTTTTTAAAAAAGGCAACCGCCTGGAAACTGTGGTTGATGAAGAAGCACAGATTGCAATCCTGCGGGGAATACAGCCCTAAAAGAAAATGAGAAAATGCCACAAATTCATCTGCGGTTGACTCGTGTACATTGTGGCTACCCTAGATTACTATAAATGAATCGATTCATTTATAGTAACTACTGTATGAACACATATGGTATCCCATCTGTTACCATTGAGCAAATGCGTGAAGTTGACAGAATCATGGTGGAAGAGATTGGCGTCTCGATCGTCATGATGATGGAGAATGCGTCACGAAATATCGCTATACTTGCACGGCGAATCTTAGGTAGAACAATAAAAGATAAATCAGTCATCATTCTCTGCGGCAAAGGTAATAATGGTGGGGATGGCTTAGGCGCAGCTCGCCATTTGCTCAATTATGGTGCGGAGTGTCATATTATTCTAGCGGCTCGACCTTCAGAATTGCGCGCTGACCCAAAGATTCAATACCAAATTCTTCAAAAATCTTATCCTCAAAGCTTAGAAATAAATATCAATAATAAAAATGAGTATCTCAAACATTGCGGCAGTGCTGATCTAATCATCGATGCACTACTTGGTTATAACCTCAAAGGGAATCCGAAAGAACCGATCGCTTCTTTAATTACCATAGCCAATAATGCTCATAAACCAATTCTTGCCGTCGATATTCCCTCTGGCCTTTCAGGTGATACCGGAAATGCGTTTACGCCGACAATAAAGGCAAATTACACCATCACGCTTGCCCTTCCCAAGGTGGGTTTAATGACAGGGAAAGCAAAAGCATACGTTGGAGAATTATATGTTGCTGATTTATCGGTACCAAAAATAGTTTATGATAAACTTGGCCTAAATGTGTCAACTATCTTTGAAAAAGAAGAAATAATTTGCTGCAATAATGGCCTTCATAGTTCTACTTCGGCCACATAGCCCTGATGTGGACCTAAAACGCATCGTTGTCCATTAATTCGTTGACCTTCTTGCATACTATCGGTATCAAAAACAATTTTTACCTGTTGAAATGGTACGGTTATAGTTTCTTTCTCTGCAGAAAAATTAAGCATCACTAAAATTTTCTCCTGACCAAGTTCTCTTAGGTAGCCAAATACATGACTATCGCCTAGGTTAAGGGAGCGGTATGAACCGGACAGAAGTACTCTATTGTGGCTGCGGTAGTGAATCAGGCGACGATAGAGATGAAACAGTGAAGCTGGATCTTTTCGTTCTGCCTCAACATTTACCTCTTGATACGATTTGTCCACTGGTAACCACGGTTCAACCATTGAGAATCCAGCAAATTTTTCACTATTCCATAGCATGGGTGTACGTTCTCCATCACGACCCAATGCACGATTTCCAATTAAATCTCGTTGCTTTTCTGGTGGAATCAATACATTTTCCATCCCCAACTCGTCGCCATAGTAGACAAATGGCATGCCGCGGATGGTCAAAAGAAGCATCGCAGCTAGTTTGACCCTTTCTTTTCCTAAACGTGTTGCCACCCGCGGCTGATCGTGATTCCCTAAGACATAATTGGGCCAGTCTTTATCAGTAAGGGATGCTTCAAACTGGTCAATATGCGCTCGATACGCTTTAGCATCCCAGGGTAAGGAGATCAGATTAAAGTTAAATGGTGCATGTAAGCTATTGCTGCAGGCGCGGTATAGTTTTGCCATCTCTGGAATATCAAGGTACGCTTCACTGACAATATATTTATCTTTATGAAGACCCAGAACAGAACAGAAGGTATTTATGGTATCAAGCGTCTCTGGACGTTTCTGACTAAAGATATGGAGTAAGGCGTTGAAGCGGTCGTCTCGGCCAAAAATGTAGTTTGGATTTGGCGGATCGTCGCGAAACTGGTCGTCTTTGATCAGGTGATAGGTTGCATCAGATCGAAAACCATCAACTCCTCGGTGGAGCCAAAACTCTACTATATTTTCCATCTCATCTTTTACTTCTTTATTGCGCCAATTTAAATCCGGCTGCTCTGGCAAGAAACTATGCATATAGTACTGACCCGTTTTCTTATCCAAAGTCCAGGCCGAGCCGCCAAAAACACTTAACCAATTGTTGGGTGGAGACCCATCAGGCTTTGGATCGCGCCAGATATACCAGTCTCGTTTGGGATTATTTTTAGACGACCTGGACTCTTTAAACCAGGGGTGTTCTACTGAAGTATGGTTAGCGACAAAGTCCATGATCACTTTTATGTTGCGTTTATGAGCTTCCTTAACCAGTCGATCAAATGTATCTAAATCTCCGAAAATGGGATCAATAGCCCGGTAATCAGAGATATCATAGCCAAAATCGGCCATGGGCGATTTGTAAATGGGCGAAATCCAAATAGCACCTATACCCAGTGACTGCTCTGTTCCGTCGTTTAAGTAATCAAGTTTTTCGATAATTCCGGCAAGATCACCAATGCCATCACCATTCGTATCCTTAAAACTTCGCGGATAAATTTGATAGACAACTGCTTCTTTTGACCAATTAAGTTGGGTTTTATGCTTATCGTTCATATGTTTTGTGCCATAGACAAAGCCCCGTACAATCCACCTCTATCGTCAAGTTCTGCGCGTTTGAGTAAAGGAACCTTAGGAAAAATAGTCAGAATTTTATGAAGATTCTCTGTAACCTTATCAAGTGAAATGCTTTTCATCATTGAACCTCCGAGGACGATAACGTCAGGCGACCAATGAAGAAGTGAGTTATGTATTCCAAAAGCTAAATAATAGGCAACGTCATCCCATACGTACTTATCAGAAATATCTTCAGGTTTTTTTCCATACTTCTTTTTTAGTGCAGCACCAGAGATATAGCTTTCCAAGTGACCGGGAATGTTGCAGGTTGGACAGAGCGGTCCATTGATGTCAATGATTTGATGTCCTGGTTCAAACCCCATGGCATTTTTGTCAATCTTTCCATCAACAATACGTGCTCCGCCAACGCCAGTACTGACTGTCATATACATTACGATTGCATGGTCTTTTCCACTACCCTGCATTGCCTCTCCCAAACCAACCAGGGCGGCATCATTTTCCAGATATACTGGTGCATTTAACCTCTTTTCCAGCTCCTCTTTTAATGGCTTTTTAATCCAGTCTTTTAAATGGGGAGCATTTACCAGGTACGATTTGTCTTGACTTAACGGGCCAGCAACATCACCCGCTACGGCCTCAATGGTTTTCCCATGAGTTATCTCTGCGGCCGTCTTTTGGATCAAAGTCATTCCTTCTGCAAAGGACTGTGGCGTATCACGTATTGTTGTCAGCGTAAGCGATTGGTTATCTTCGGAAACTGCCAATCGAGTATGGGTGCCACCAATATCAAAAATCAGGTACATATTTTTATTATATACCCAAAGCTGCATCTATCTTTGCTTTATCAAAGCCAAGTATGTTTACTTCTGTCCCATCATCGCGGGTAATATGAGTACACGGTACACCCATCGAGCCACAGGTATCAATAAGGGTCTGCGTTTGCTCTGGTTGTTGATCTACGAGCACGTCCTCAAAGGTAATCTGCTTCTCAGTGAGATAGCTTTTTAACATTTTACAGTATGGACACGTCGTCGTTGAGTAAATTTTTATTTTTGCCATAACCTTCACCTCCTTTCGAACATTCCTGTGGTTTCTTAGCATAGTTAATTTTGTTGAACCACATCTCCTACATTCAAAAGAATCAGCTACAATTTGGCATTGTGGGCAGATATACATGCCATCCAAATAAACCATCTCATCTGTACCACACCTATTGCAAAGAAACGACACCATTTCCTGATGGATCAGACCGTCTTTTGGACAAAAAAAATGGACTGTTGGTTTCTCCCCTCCTAGTTCGCAGGTTGTGCAGGTTGTAATTCCTTTCATGATAAGGGTAAGTATAATCGTGTGGGATTGAGTATTCTGTCGTCCGGGTGACAAAAAGCTAGAGTTCGGCTAATTTTTGAGGATCGTAGGAGATTATTTTACCTTCCCTTTTGATAATTCCCTGCCGTTCTAGTTTACTCAAAAGCTCGGTCATGGTAGGCCGAGATATGCCGATCATGTCTGCCAGTTGCTCATGAGTAAATTTAGTCGTGATGACAACCTGATCACCCTTTCTCTCTCCATGTTTTTTGGCTAGCCTGACGAGAAGATTGGTAAATTTGGTCAAGATGTTGTCAGAAGCCAGTGCTGCCACTTGCTTTTCCGACTCCACGATTTTGGTGAATAGCTCGCGGATCAGCGCATTGGCCACTTTGGCATTCTTAGCAATCATGTCAAAAAATTCTCCTTTAGGCATGTAGCAGACAAACGAATCCGTGGTGGCCTCGACAAAATGGTCGCTCGCTTCATCAATGCCTAAATCGCCAAAGATATTTCCAGGAGCCAACACGTCAACGATTATTTTTTTCCCGAGAGGAGTAAGCTGGTAAATTTCTACTCTACCACTTTTGAGGATAAAAACCTTGTTCCGATCTTCGGGCTCAAACACCACCTGCCGCTTGGCATAGTTTCGCTCTGATAAGCGTGCACTAATGCGGCTGAGTTGACTTTCCGGAAGCGACTTGAACAGATTAATCTGTTTTAAATACCAAAGCTTTCGATTCATAAGGCGTTTCTAGACACAACAACTCAGTTTCGAGACATCTTTGGTAAACGACAAGGCAACGATTTTTATCGCTTCAGAAAGGGTGGGGAACATTGGCAGAGAATTGACTACGTCGTCAATAGTGTTCTTGTTTTTGACTAACATCATTGCTTCGGCAATTAGTTCACCAGCATTTGGGGCAAGAATATGCACTCCCATAATCTGTGTAGTTTGCGGATGAATAGCCATTTTGATTAAGCCTTCAGTACGATTCATGATGATTGCTTTTGGCACATTCTGAAATGATATAGTTCTGCAGGCGCAGACCTTTAACCGCTTCAGCTGTTCATCCTCGGTCAGTCCTACTCCTGCCAGTTGGGGATCAGTAAAAATAGTCCAGGGGACACTATCATAGTCAATACTCTTGTTTGCATTGTCTACCGCATTTTCAGCAGCAAGCGTACCTTCTCTGCCTGCTGATGGTTCTTGTCTTAGTGGCAAGTTGGCCACATCACCCACGGCAAATATATGAGCTTGTGAGGTTTGAAATTGTGGATTTACTTTGATCGCTTGTTTCTCGTCAATTTCAACCCTAGCTTTAGTAAGATCCAAGCCTTGGGTATTGGGAGTTTTGCCGGTGGCAATAAGAATCTCGTCTCCAGATACTTCTTGTGTCTTATCATTAACAATATAGGAAAGGACCTTTTTCTTACCAACTTTACGAGCAGTTTTTACTTGTACATTTAACTTGATGGTGATTCCTTCTTGTGTCAGTAATTCAGCAAGCCGATTCGATAATTCTTCTTCAGCAGGTCTAAAAATTGAAGAGTTTCTGTGTAAGACAGTAACTTTGGTACCAAAGCGAGCATACATTTGCGCAAATTCAAGCCCTACAGGACCAGCACCAACCACTATCAGTTCTTTTGGCTGTTGCTTGAGTTTCAAAGCTTCAATATGGGTTATATAGCCGACCTTTCTAATATTTTGTATTGGTGGAATAGTCACAGTGGATCCTACAGCAATAATAAATTTTGCAGCGTGGTATTTTTGTCCATCAACTGCAATCTCAGTTGGAGAAAGAAACGTGGCTTTTCCTTCTACATGGGAAACATTTTCTAATTGGATTAATACTTTCTCGTATTTTTCATCTCTTAATTTGGCTACCAAATCGAGTTCGTGCTGCACAACTTTGGCAAAATCAAAACTTTTGATCTCTATATCGATGCCTGGAATATGGTGGTTTTTGGCAAGATGCATGAGTTCTCCTGCCCAAAGAAGGGTTTTTGAGGGAACACAGCCAACATTGACACACGTTCCTCCTAGCGGAAGTCCTTGATTAACCATCAAAGTTTTAGCTTTAAGCTCATTCGCTTTAATAGCAGCAGCAAACGCTCCTGCACCTCCACCGATAATAATTAGGTCGTAATTTTCCATATTTTTAGTTTAGCAACATTTTTCTTGCTTTTCCAATTGACCAAAGAATGTTTCTAATGCTAATTTCTGTACCTCTTCTAAATGAATTGTTGATCGTTTTGACTTGATAAACTCAATAGCCTCTGTAGGGGTTTTACCTTGCTTAATAAGATAGGCCGCTACCAAGGTTGGTGCTCGACCATGTCCATTTTGACAGTGAACATAAATTTTCTTTTTCATGCTGACAAGTTTTTCTAAAACTGAGACCCCAAAATTGAGTTGTTCTTGGGTCGGAGCAGCATGATTTTTTATTGGAATCCATACAAACAATTTTACACCAAACGGAATATCTAACCGTTCTTCTTCAAGCGATACATCTGCTTCAATACCTTCGTTTTTTAATTTTTCGTCAAAATGAGTTTGACAACATTTATTTGTGCCGATGTATATACCGTCTGCAATGTAACTGTATTCAAGGTCTTTGACCTTATCGTGTACGATTGTTCCCATATTTTTATTTTACTTTATCTTTCTTTTATCTATTTGACATGATTCACACACACCGTTTATCTTCTGAGACAGAAAATAGATTGAAACCAAAAGCATGACGATTGCACCACCTACCACATACCACTGATATTTAAGTAAAGTGAATACTGTACTGGCACCCAAAAAGCCTACTATTGCAAAAAGACACGAGCCGCAAGCAGCGGTTCCGAAGATTGCTCCAATCGTTGCTGCATAGCCCCCAACGCCTCCAGTACCAACAGAGGTTAGTATATTCTTTTTATTGGTTGCATTTCTGATAACGAAAACTTGCATAGTCAAAAAAAGACTTATTAATATCGAAAAAACAGTTGTCAAAATATAATCCCTTGTACTGAAAATACTCAGTTGAAATTCCAAACTATTGCCTGGAATTGATCTGACTGGAATGTAAACAAAAAATAGGAAAGTTAATGGCACTAAAGCTAAAAAGCTAAGTAGGTAGGGCTTTTCTGATAAGACTGTTTTAATTGCAAGTAATGTTTGTTTCATTAAACCTTCCTAAAACCATTCATTCTATAAATGGAGAGCAACATAATAGCTATCGCAATAATAAGAAACATCAAGCTTACACGGCTCAAGACTATAGTTACTGATAGTGGTAAGAGAAAAGCTAAAACTGGAATGCAGGCCGGGCAGGCACCAAGAAGTACACCTAAGACCGAACCGGCTGCTCCAACCTTTTTATTCTGAATAGAACAACAACTTTGAACTTTCCGATCATATACATAAATCCCTACATATATCCCTGAAAGAATTGATAAAATCTCATAAAAGTAATTTTGTGGTGAATAATAGTAAAAAAATTGAAGCCATCGATTGATACCTCCCAAGGGAATTGATGGCCACAAGAATACTCCAACCATTGTTGCAAGAGCTGCAAGTGTAGGTAGTTTATGACGCCAAATTTTTAAAATTATTATGTCTTTCATATATTATCCTTAATAACTCTTTGAATGGTATTGAGATACTCATCATCAGCTTGTTTAAAGTCAATATTTTTGATTACCCCATTTTTATCAAGGAGGAACTTTGAATCTAAAAACTTAAGATTGACTTTTTGAGCCAAAGGTGTAGTTTTATTATCAAAACCTACAATCCAATCACTATTCGCAAACTGTTTTTTCCAATTGATCAAATCAGAGTCTTGCTCCTTCGGATCTACAAAAACAACTAATACATTAAATGCATTCCCCCCTAAATCATTTTCTAATTGAGATACCTTCTTAGCTCCTATTTGGCAAGGGATACACCATGAGGCGGTAAACCAGATAATAGCCGGTTTACCTTTTAAGGAATTATTAAAGATCGTCTTTCCACCAACCTCAGTGAGGCTAAAATCTGTAAATGTGTCACCGACCTTCAAAGCAGATTGTGTAGATGTAGGAGAAGTTACAGTAGGATTTAAAGATGTATTACTTGAAGAGTTAGGTTTTTTATTGGGCGAGCCAAGTTGAAGATTACCACTGACAAATAAACCAACAAGTCCTAAAACAACAGCAACAACAATCAATTTTGCTATGTTTGAGCTATTCATGGCTTCCTCCTTCCTAAAAATAGCCAAACAAAAATCAGTGCGAGAATGAGTCCTAAACCAAATAGGAAGACACTTTTAGTTAAAAAACTTGCACTCAGGGCAAATACTGACCCTCCACCTGCAAGGAGCAATAAAGGGAGACTACAGCAAAAAAGCGCAGCAAGTACGACCCACATGCCGAATTTTGAATCATCGTCTCTCATATACTAGGTAATGAAATTTTTTAGCGTTTCTGTAAATGCATTATTTTTTAAGGAATAGTAGACTGTCTGTGCTTCTTTTCTCCTCGTCACAAGCTTAAGCTCTAAAAGTTTCTTTACACTATGGGAAACTACAGATATGGAAGTATCCAGGATTTCTGCCATTTCCCCAACAGAAACTTCAGGATAATGACAAAGGAGATAGCAAATCTTTAAGCGGGTAGCGTCTCCCACAACTCCAAGTTGCTCAGCACAAGCGATTAGTTTTTTCCTGTTCTTTAATTCTCTCTTAATCTGGTTATACTTGATCATAGTACTTGAACGATTATTCAAATAATAAAGCTTTCTTACACCAGTTGTCAAGGGGATTTATCCAAAGCGGGTGTAAGTTTGCATAAACTTACACGTTATGTCGAAGTTAGGGTGTGTATTACAGAGAGTGGGTTTGAAGCTTCTCCATCAGCCACATCCGAACTAGGGCAGATGCGTTTAACCCTTTCCGTCTGGCTAGTGCTTCTACCCGTTCTTTTACACCCTTTTGAACGCGCAGGACGAGTTTTTCCTCTTTGGGTTTTTTCAGATCAAAGACGACTTCAATGGGTTTAAGCCCATCCCAGTAGTCGGCCAGGCTGTGGGTATCCCAAAACTTGGCCAGTTCCTCTCGACTCACATTCTCTGGTATCGGATCTTTCTTATGTTGCTTGGCCATTGGCCTCTTCACCTCCTTTTTCCTGTCGGTAGCGTTCTCGCTCTTTTTTATCGGCAACGTGCGCGGTGACGGGATAGTACACACCATCTTCAGGCTCAGGGTCAAGGACGACAAACAAGATACGGCCAGTAAGGGTTGGTCCAACGACAGCAATCCTCCCTTTCTTTACATCCAGTGCTGCATGGTCACTTTGGCAGACTGGCTCAACCTCATCGGGTGTAACGCTGTGTCGTGCAATGTGTATCACGTTGCCTTCATCCCACACCAATCGTTTGATAACGACCTTGCCCATAAAGTATACCAACTATATACTATTGATATACAATTGTCAATGTGAAAGTGCATGATTTTTGCAAATAAAAGTAACCTCGATTTTGCAAAATCGTTCATGCAAACTTACAAGTGTATTTAGAGGAAATCAAGCAGGCGTTCGTAATTTAGAAAACTAAAAAACTGATAGAAAAAGGCGATCCAAACGCTAAACTTATTGGTTAAAAGCAGTATGCCTAAAAAGACTAAGAAAGTTCCACCAATGATGGAAACGATGTTTAGGTAACGGCTGATGCTTTGTAGCCTTTTGAAAGCCGAGCCGACAAAGAGTGCCACCAAGAGAAACGGTACAGCCAAACCTAGGGAAAAAACCGTCAGCAATAAAGCGCCTTGGCCAACGGTCTGCGTGGTTGCAGCCAGTACTAAAATCGAACCAAGAATGGGGCCAACGCAGGGTGTCCAGCCAAAAGCAAAGGTGGCGCCGAAGATAAGTGAACTTACTGGATTCCCAGGCCGCAGGCCCGACTCGGGATGAAAGCGTTTTTCTATACTCAACAAATTAAAAAATGGTAGTTTGAAGATATTCATTAGATACAAACCAAAGAAGATGACGAATAGTCCGCCGATACGCGAAAGCGACACTCTGTAGGGAGCAAAACTTCTATTAGCCAAACTTAAAAAACTTCCCAATAAAATAAAAACAAGACTAAAGCCGATGACGTAAAAAAGGCCGTTGACAAAGACTTTAGTGCGGATGCGGTTGGCCTGGTTCGGATCGGTAAGATCTTTATATGGTACACCACTGATAAATCCTAAATATCCAGGTACCAATGGCAAGGTGCAAGGAGCTAAGAAGGTAAATATGCCGGCTAAAAATGAAGGGATAATAAGGGAATAGTTGAGCATAAAAATTCAAAATTCTAAACTCTAAATCCTAAATAATACCAAATGTTCAAAATACAAATAACAAAATATCTTATGTTTTGAATTTTGGTATTTAGTCATTTGAATTTGTTTAGAATTTGGGATTTAGGATTTAGGATTTTAAACTAGAATATCTTTTTTACTCTTTCGCGAATCTCGCTTACCTCCATTGGTCCTCGTTTATGGTCAACGATAGTGCCATTTTTATCAACAAAGATCGTTTCTGGCATGGAAAAGCCACCGATGGCTTGGTAAAAAGAATCCTTAGGATCAAGGAGAAAGACCAGATCGTTGGTAACTCCAAGATCATCGGAGTACTTTTTAGCCGTCTCCAAAGATTCTGCCCGGTCAATGGCAATAATGACCAGCGTATCTTTAAACTCTTTTTGAATAGTTACAAAGTCAGGCAGCTCTTTTTTGCAAAATGGACACCAAGCAGCCCAACTATTGATGACCAGTGCTTTGCCGGCAAAATCTGCTAGATTCACCGTTTCCCCCTGATAATCTTTAAAGCTTAAATTGGAAACTTTGTTGCCTCTATTAACCTGATTTGGGAGAGGTGTTGATTTCGGCCCTCCATCTCGTCTTGGAATTGTTCCGATAGACCAAAGAATAAAACCAACAATAACAGTAATTGTGATAATGAAACCTACTTTTTTCATAATCCGATGAGATCCTTCGACTCTCCCGACTCAGTCGGGATCGCTCAGGATGACGGTGGAATCTTATACCATCATCATTTATATAACTCCGTCTCCGGATGCGCTGCCACCCAGGAAAACCAAAAGCCGCCGATAGGGTTTATACGCTCAAGTGTATCATTGGGCTTTTTCTCAAAGATTCTCACTACATCGAGATCCTGATCATATTGTAATACAAAAGTTTTACCAGCAAACGAATCCTCAAGCGTACCGATTTTTTTGACTGCCCAAGTTACATATGCTTTCGGCTTATTATCAACTAAAATACCCAAGACAAATGTTTTTGGATCTAGCCTACTGTCTTTGGTGGCAACAGGAAAAATAATCTCTGGACTGGTGTAGTAATTGCCGTAGGGATCTTGACCATAGAGACGAGCACTACCCGTATCGCGGGAAAGAACTTGTCCATCTGGATGAAGCTTCTTCCACTCACCAAAACGGACAATATCCGATGGTAAAACAGTGAGCTTGGTTCCGGTCATCTCACCAACAATTGCCTCACC
>CAZUUL010000010.1:0-16807 GCA_964623155.1 uncultured Gammaproteobacteria bacterium | reverse complement strand
GCTTGAGATTAGTAGCAATGCGGTTATTGGTAGCATTTAGTTTGGGTTCGTTGAATTTTCTGCGGGTTATTTTTTCATAAATGCTTATGTATCGAAGTGCCGTTTCAACAATCAGATCGTTGGTCATAGGTGGCGGTGGGCCATCGCCGCGATATCCGCGTTCAGCATACCACAAGCGCAAAAATTCTTTATCATAATTTTCCGGCTCCATTCCCAAACGCAGCCGATGGTCATAGGTTTTTGCGATCCAAAAACGAGAAGAGTCAGGGGTGTGGATTTCATCAATCAGCGTCAACTCACCATTGTACAATCCAAATTCGTATTTTGTGTCAACCAAGATCAGACCAGCCCCGGCGCAAACTTCTGTGCCCAAGGCAAAAAGCTCCAGGCTTACTTTTTTCATTTGTTGGTATAAATCCTCTGAGACGATTTTTTTGCTCAAAATTTCCTCCTCTGTCAAACGTTCATCGTGAACCGTACTTCCTGCTAAAAGATGAGTTGTTGGGGTAATAATTGGTTCAGCAAGTTTTTGATTTTTGCTAAGACCATCGGGAAAATTGAGGCCGTAGATGAGCCTGTCTCCTCGCTCATAAGAATACCAGATAGATGTTTTGGTGACACCGGTCATGTAGCCGCGAACGACCATCTCGACCAATATCGGCTGGCAGTTTTTGACAATCATCACATTGGGGTCAGGGACAGAAAGCATGTGGTTGACAAGGATATGCCGTGTTTTCTCAAACCAAAATTGGGAAAGAAGATTGAGGACTTGGCCTTTAAAGGGAATGTGGCCCAAAATGACATCAAAAGCAGACTGGCGGTCGGTGGTAATAAGTATCCGCTTGCCATCAACAAAATAGATATCTCGCACCTTCCCTTGTGACTTTTTACCAAGACCAGGGACATCGATTGTTTTGAGAACATGCGGGAGAGCGTTGAGGATGGTTTTAGTTTGCACCATAAATTATAGACCTTTTTTGCCATCTTCGCGCTTTTGGATAGCAAGTGCATCTATTAACTCAAGAGGTCCAGGACGTGGTGTCCAGCTTTTAAATTTTTCTGGATCACGGAATTGAAAATTCCATAGGTACACTCCGTGCTCTGAGGCTCTTTGTCCTTTATTTCTATCAGCTAATACGAAAAAGTCCTGTCGTCGTACTTGAGACCCATCTCTCCAATTTTTTATTTCTCTAGGCATAGTTTTGCCCCTTTTAAAAATAGTAATGATCTTGTTAATTATTTCCCCATCTCAGCTAAATACTTTTTATATCCAACTTTTTCTAATTTTTTAGCTTTTTTGCTAATCAAAGTCTGTAAATCATCCATGAATTTTTTGACTTTGGTTTGTACATATTTATCGCTTGAACCTATAATTTTTACCGCCAAAAGTCCAGCATTTTTAGCGCCGCCAATGGCAACTGTGGCCACAGGAATTCCCGGTGGCATTTGCACTATTGAGTAAAGAGAATCAATGCCAGAAAGTGTTTTTGTCTGGATTGGTATACCAATCACCGGGAGTGTAGTCAGAGAAGCAACCATGCCGGGAAGATGAGCTGCCCCGCCTGCGCCGGCAATAATAACTTTGAGTCCTCGCTCTGCTGCAGATTTGGCGTATTCAAACATTCTTTCTGGAGTGCGATGTGCGGAGACAATTGTTAACTCGTAGGCAATTTCAAACTCGTCAAGAACCTTTGCTGCCTCTTGCATCACAGGAAGGTCAGAATCAGAACCCATTATTATAGCAACCAATACTCTACTCTTGTTCACAAATTATCGTTTATATCTTAATCTGCTTTCTAGCTCTTATCGCTTTTTTATAAGCCATTTCTAGAGATTTGTCAATAGCCGTTATGTGGCCCATTTTCCTTTCAGGTCTTGTCTCGGCTTTTCCATAAATATGGACGAATACGTTTGGATTGCTCAATGCTTTATCTAAACCGTCAGCACTGGCAGGGCCATTTCTGTCACCAAGAATATTTATCATAACTGCGGCCGGGACGATCATATTGGTTTTTCCCAGGGGTAAGCCGGTGATTGCGCGGATATGCTGCTGGAACTGATTGGTCAGACAGGCTTCAATTGTATAATGCCCAGAGTTATGAACCCGAGGCGCAATTTCATTTATCAAGACTTTATTATCTTTTGTTAGAAACATTTCAATGCCAAAAACTCCGGCGCCTTTTAGTTTTTCCATAACTTTTTCCGCCAAGTTTTTTGCTCGCAGTGCTACCCTTTTGTCAATTCGTGCCGGAGCCAAAACCGTATGACAAATATTATTTTTATGTATTGTCTCAACCACCGGATAGGTTACAATTTCGCCCTTCGTATTTCGCGCTACCATGATTGCTAGTTCTTTGACAAAGGGAACATATTTTTCGACATAGAGTCCTGTGCCTTGTAAAGATTTTAGGCTTCGGTCGATGTTACTGGCTTTTTTAATAAGTGCATTGCCCCGGCCATCATAGGCAAAACGCCGAGTTTTAAGAAGCAGTGGATAACTAAATTTTTTAGCGGCTGTGAGAATATCTACTTTAGTCTCCACTGGCACAAAATCGTCCACAGGAATTCTGGCTTTACGAAAAAACTGCTTTTGGAGGAATTTATCATTGATAAGTTTGAAGGTTTTGATTGAGGGATGAATCTGCGTTCCACTTTTTACCAGCTCCTCAAAAATATCTGAATTTTCTAGTTCAATCTCGCAGGTAAGATAGTCTGCTTTTTCGGCTAACTCTTTCAATGCTTTTTGGTCAGAATACTCTGCAATAATTTGTTCATCAGCCACTTGCCCAGCCGGACTCTGGGGCGTGGGATCAAGAATCGTGAAATGAAACCCCATTTTTTTGGCTTCAAAGGCGAGCATCCGCCCCAGTTGTCCCCCACCAACAATGCCGATTCGGTTTTTCATGCTATTCTTTACTAATTTGTGTAATTAATTCAGGTAACTCTGAAATTTTTAAGATATGATAGTCTGCTCCAAAGTTGTTTTCAAAATTAGCAATCAAGATACATGGCATTCCGGCATTATGTGCTGTTTCGACATCGACCCACGTATCACCGATATATACAGATTCTTCTGGTTTCACTTTTAGCCCTGACAGTGCAATTGTAATTCCTTCAGGATGAGGTTTATGATGATGGATATCCTCACGTGCGATAATGACTAAAAAGTACTGATGCAGTTGGTGAAGTTTTAATAGTTTATGAACTGATTCTGTTCGTCTGCTACTTACTATGGCTAATTTATAATTCCTAGATAACTTTTGTATTACTTCTTTTGCTCCATTAAATAATGTTATCATCCTAATATTTTTATCTGACACAATTTTATAATAGCCAAGCATTTCTTCTAACTTATCTTCACTTTCTTCCGGTAGTAAACCTTTAATAATCCCAAAAGTCGTTAACCCTAACAGTCCTTGAAAATCTTCACGGTTGGGTACTTTTTTATTGTAATGTTTAAGAGTTAGCTGAAAACAGTAAATGGTGTGCTCGTAAGTATCTACAACCACTCCGTCAAAATCAAACAAAATAGCTTTTAACATAAGAACAATTTTACTACTCTATTTATTTAAATAAATAGAGTCTAAATTAGGTATTTTTGGAAGAGTAATTTTTAATTTTTTTGACCAGACTTCTTGCTCGTTGTGGTGCATCGCCTACATGACACGAAATGTTTAACAACTCTTTTAATTTGCCCGGTGGGACATACTTCTTCAGTTTTGTATTTTGTAGTAACAACTCCTCCATCGGATTTGTTTTATTTTTCTGAACTTGACCCCATGCTTTCATCGAAATTTTTCTTATTAACTCATGCACCTCTTGTCTATTGGCAGCGCTTTTCACCGCTTCAATAATAATCGCTTCTGTTGCGGCAAAAGGAGCGTATTGATGGAGATTAAATGCAATCCTTTCTTCGTTGATGATAAGCCCCTCAACAATCCTGGCAAGTGTGTTCAGGATTTCATCGACTGCCAAAAAGGCATTGGGAAGAATAATCCGTCGGTTTCCTGAATCGTCCAAAGTGCGTTCTAACAACGATTGGCTGGCGTTCTCCCATGCAACTATGGGTAATGTTGAGACATAGCGGGCAAGCGAACAAATGTTTTCAGACTTTGCGGGATTTTTCTTAAAGGGCATGGCCGAGGAACCGACTTGCGATTTTCCGAATGGCTCCTGCCACTCGCCAAACCCGGGTGATTGCATGACGCGCAGATCAAAAGCAAATTTTGAAGCTGACTGAGCAATGCTGGCCAGCGCAGTTAGAATGAGGTAATCGAGTTTCCGCGGATAGACCTGGGATGTTATCAAAAAAGCATCAATGCCAAGTTCTCTCATGATTGATTTTTCAAATCCTGTCATTAAAGTTTCAGTACTTATACTGGGATACTTTGCTGCGTGTCCACTTTGTAGCAACGCTTTATAACTAGCCGCTGTCCCCACCGCTCCCTTCAGTCCCTTTCCCTTTATATATTTCACTTTAATAATATATATCATTGAAGTATCTAGCAAAAGATCCTGAGCATAAGAGGCAAAGCGGTAACCGAGAGTCGTCGGTTCGGCGGGCTGAAGATGAGTATATCCCAGACAAGGAAAATCAGCGTACTTTGCAATTTTTTGCGAAAAAGACGACAAAACTTGCAAAAGTTTGTCATTGATTAATACCAATGCTTCGTTTATCCGTAATATATCAGCATTATCAGTAATATCCATGCTCGTTGCTCCCAGGTGAATTTTGCCGCCGCCGATTTTTGCTTTTTCGGCAAACTCGCGGATGGCAGCAACGATGTCATGCCGGGTGTCTTTCTCAATCTCTAAAATCCGCCCAATGTCAATGTCATCTTGGTATTTTATTAAATCATTAAGTTCTTCCCCAGATAACAAACCTGCTTTTTTTTGCGCAGTTGCCAAAGCAACCCATATTTTCCGCCAGAGACGATATTTATTTTCTTCGCTAAAAATCTGCCGCATTTCTTTGGACCCATAGCGCCAGGTAAATGGAGAAATGAATGTAGAAAAATTAAATGAATTCATTAAGTGATTATATTTTTTAATTTTTTTAGTTTCAAGGCGTCTTTAATCTCCATCGCGATTCTTCGCCCAACACTGATTGGTTGACCAAAAAGATAGTTGCTGTAGGGTGTCGCTGAAATTCCTGGTGATCCCGGAATCCGAGGTGAAACGTCAATAACTACGATATCTTTTTTCGGCGGGCCGGGAACAATTACCGCCTGAAGCGCAAAGGGTCCGATGATTCCAGGCGGGTAAACTTTTTGCGTGGCTTTTACAAATTGTTCGCCCAAGGCAAAAGCTTGTTCGAGCATTGATTCAACAACCGTAACCGCAACGTGTCCGGCTTCCTCATACTTTAACGGGACCATTTCCAAAACCCGATCTTGGTACCAAACTGGAAGTTTGGTAAACCCTTCAACATTCGTTTGCCGCCTCGTATCAGTTCCCAGCAGCTCTAACCGTTGCTGAATCGGTGAATAAAAGAAATTAAAATTAACCTGAACGCCAAGAATAAATTCTTCTATCACAACTTCATCTAATTGTTCTTGGGTAAAGACGCCAAGTTTTATTTTTTTCTGGACATAACGTTTATAATCACTATAACTGTTTATAATAAAAAACGCCCGTTCAAATCCTCGCTCTTTTTCAAGGACTTTAACAATACACAGTCGATCGATATCTTTGGGATTCTTAAACTGCTGCGGATAACGAATTCCTGCTTTTTTTAAAAGATCGTACTGATTGGGCTTTGTTCCCCGCTCTTCGATTTTGAGCAAATAGCGGTTGCCAAATATCGGAACATTAAAATCGTTTTCGATAGCTTGGTAATCAAAATTCAGATAGGCTTCGAAGGAGCGGTGAGGAATAAAAATGGCGTTTTTTTGTTTAAGGATTTGTTGTACTTTTTTGCTAAGCAATTCATAAAACTGGTCCACAATAATGCATTCATCCACGCATCCCAAAAAAACGTCATCTTTGGCATGATTCTTATGTATTCCTGTTTTATAATATTTCTGATACGTCTTCTGTCTTCCCTTTTGTGCGATAACCAGAGTACTAAACCTTTCATCTTTTGCTCCTCTGCAAACGTCAAGTGCAGAGTGACTACCAAGAACACCTATCGTCAATTTTGAGTAATCATAGTGATCGAGGATATTTTGTATTCTATTCATAGGTTTGCAAGGTGTCCCCTTATCAATCGAGAATGGCAGATAACTGATTTTTTTTTATCGCTTCTTTTATCTCTCTTGCAATTCTCCTTCCCATGCTCATTGGTTCGTCATAAAGTAACCAGGAGTAAGGTGAACCGCGCATAAATAAATTCGTCCCGGCGACTATCCGGCATGACATTTCAATGCAGTACATTTTTTGGTCAGGGGTGATTACCAACTCCAGACAAAAGGGGCCATAAAGGCCGCGTTTATCAATAATTTTTTTGGAAGCAGAAACCACTGATTCGCCCATGCGGTATGCTTCAGCAAGCAGCGATTCCCTAAGTACCACTGGCATATTGCCCACCACCACAAAAGACGGTTCAAGGTTTGCCACCTGGTCAAGTGCCGGGATTCTGCCGATGCCATCGACATTGGTTTCATAGCGCCTGTCCATACCTAAAATTTCTATCCGATTATTTAATTCAGAATAAAAATAGTGAATATAGAGAGTAACGCCGACAACGTACTCCTGAATAAGATAGAAACAATCTTTGAAGCGAACCAGTTTTGTTTTAAGTTCTTGCTTGTTTTTTGCCAAAAAATAACCTTTACCCCCGGCCGCGCCAAACGATTTAGCAATCACCGGAAATTCAATCGGCCCTTCCAGACTGAATTGCCGCGGCAAAAGAATGTCTGCCTGTTTAAGCCATTGCCTTTGTTTATAGCGGTCAGCCTCCCATTCCAGCACGGCGCGGCTGCCATAATATGGTAGGTCAATTTCTCTATTACCGTTGATGCCCAAATGTGCCACAAACGTTCCATGAGGAATGATGATGACCTTTTTTTTATCAAGATGGCCTACAAAAGTTGAAAACTTGCTGTAAGAAGGTATCTCTAAACATTGATCGATAAATTCAAATCTTTCATAAAGTGACGCGCGCTTGCTCGTTGCAATAACCAGCGTTCGAAATCCTTCCTCTTTTGCACCTTTGAGAATTTGCAGGGCAGAATGACTGCCGAGAGTTGCGATGGTTATGTCTTGAGACATAGCTTTAAAAGGGTCACAGACCTTCAGGTAATTTAAGGTCTGACCCTGATAAGTGAGATTTAAAGATGCTTTCGGGCATAGGCAACGGCATTCTGAAATATAGGTAAACCTTCAGCGATTTTTCTCCCCGGCCGGTAACGCGTCCAATTGGGATGCTGGCTGAATTTGACAAAGCGCTCAGGATGCGGCATAAGGCCAAAAATAGTTCCCGCGGCATTGCTGATACCGGCAATAGAGTTCAGAGAACCGTTGGGGTTGGCAGGATAGTCAGTTGCAACCATTCCTCCCGGGTGGCAATAGCGAAGGGCGATTATTTTTTTCTGCTCAATTTTTTTCAAAGTCTGCGCGTTTTTAGTAACGAATTTACCCTCTCCATGGGCAACAGGAAGTTCTATAACGCTTCCCTCCATTCCGCGCGTAAAAACCGACACGCTATCTTCAACCCGCAGCCTAATCCACCTACATTCAAAGTGAGAAGAGTCGTTAAAGATCAATGTTGCTTCTTCAGCTGGTCCTCCACCTCCTGGCAGAAGACCCATCCGTACCAGTACCTGAAAACCATTGCAAATCCCTAAAATAAGTTTTCCGTCTTGAGAAAAACGGTTCACATCTTTACCCAACCGGTGAAGAAGTTCTATAGCAAGAATTTTCCCTGATAAAATATCGTCGCCATAAGCAAAACCACCAGGAATAACCAGTATATGGTAGCGGTCAAGAGAATTTTTCCTGTCAACCAAAGTGTTTACGTGAACCATTTCAGTTGATGCCCCGGCCAAGTTAAAGGCAAAAAATGCTTCTTCATCGCAGTTACTACCATCGCTGCGAAGTATGGCTACTTTTACGTTCATGGTTATTGAAAAATACTTTTCATTGGTTTCTTCCAAGCTTGTTTTAATTTTTCCAATTCAGCCAAAATAAGTAGCCTGTCCTGACTGTGTATTTCTATCTGCGGGTTGGCCAAAACCGCGCCCAACCGCCGGCAGGGCAGGTCGCGAAACAGACTAAGAAACTCTTTCTCATGCATTGGTTCAACTTCAACTAGGAAGCGGCTGTTGCTTTCGCTAAAAAGGAGTGTATCAGCCCGAAGCTCTTTGGGCGAGGCGGGAATTTGCTCAAGATCAATTCTAGCTCCGAGGTTACCGCCAAAAGCCATTTCTGCAAGGGTCACAGCAATGCCGCCGTCAGAACAATCATGGCTTGAAGCAATCAAACCGCGCTTGATAGCTTTATGGAGTCGTAAAAAAATCTGGTATGCTCGTTTTATGGCGACAGTAGGTACAGATTTACCCAACTTCCCAGACAAAACATAGTATTCTCCCCCGCCTAATTCGGCTTTTGTTTCTCCGATAACATATATATTATTTCCGGCCTGCTTTAAGTCACTGCCCACGATACAGCGAATATCAGCAAGCGGGGCAAATGCGGAAATGCAAAGTACAGGCGGGATTTTTATGACTTGGCCGTCTTTTGCTTTATAAGTACTGCTCAAACTGTCTTTACCCGAGACAAAAGGCATTTTCCAGGCAGTGCTTAGGTCGCAAATCGCTTCCACAGCCAGGTCGATTTGGCCAAGTTCTTCTTTTTCCGGTTTTGGCCAGATAAAATTATCTAAAAGAGCAATCCGGCTGGGATCAACGCCAACAGCCACCAGGTTTCGTACCGCTTCATCAATAGCTGATGCTGCTCCCCAATAAGGATCGATCCGATTATAAAGAGGATGCATGCCATGGGCTACTGCCATGCCTTCATTTGTCCCAAGAACCGGTTCTATCACCGCGGCATCGTTTGCTCCGTCAGCATAAACTCCGCTGTAAGGCTTGAGTACGCTAGTTCCCTGAACTTCATGGTCATAGAGCCGGACAATTGACTCTTTACTGCAAACATTCCAGGAGGCAAGGATTTGTTCAAAAATTTTTCCGTAGTCTTGGGGCTCGGGAAGTTGGGGTTCAACAAGTTGCGGCTTGCGGTAGACACCAATCCGCGTCGGCTTGGGAATGCCGTTGTGCAAAAACTCCATATCCAAATCGCAGACTTTTTTGTCATAATAGTAAAGCTCAAGCTTTTTGCTGTCAGTGAAATCGCCAATAGCAACAGCTTCGACGTTGTAGCTGGAAAAAATTTTTTCCAGGGTTTTTTTCTTTTTTGGATCGACGACTAAAATCTCCCTTTCCTGCGATTCTGACAGCCAAATCTCCCATGCTGCCAGCCCGCCGTATTTTAACGGGACTTTATCGAGATAGACTTTGCAACCGCAATCTTTAGCAATTTCAGCAATGGCCGAGGAGAAACCGCCTCCGCCGCAATCCTGGATTGAACGAATGAGGCCTTTGTCACGACAGGCAAGTATGGCATCAAACATTCGTTTTTCTTCAATGGCATTGCCGATCTGGACTGCGCTCGCTGAAACTTTTTCTGTGCTGTCTGTCATTTCTCCGCTGCTAAAAGTTGCCCCATGAATACCATCTCTGCCTGTTTTTCCGCCAACGCTAAAAATTAAATCCCCCAGGCGGGGGGTGTCTTTGTTAACATATTTTTTTGGCATTATTCCATAGGCGCCGACAATAACCGTAGGTTTGGCGCGAAAATCCGCATGAAAATAAACCGATCCATTATTGGTGGGAATACCCATCCTGTTACCATAATCCCCAACACCGGCAACCACGCGTTTAAGCAGTCTTCTGGGGTGATGGCAGCCTTTGGGAACTTGATCATATCCCATGTCCGGAGGGGCAAAACAAAACATGTCAGTGCCAATCACAACTTTCGCTCCTTTACCAGTAGAAATTATGTCACGGAATACTCCACCAGAGCCGGTGGCCGCGCCGCCATAAGGTTCGATAGCAGAGGGACTGTTGTGGGTTTCGACTTTAGCAGCAATGGCAAAATGTTTGTTAAATTCAATCACTCCGGCGTTATCGACAAAAACTGATAGGGTATATTTAGAGTTGATTTTTTCGGTAGCTTGTTTTATGCGCTCGATGAGTGGTTTTTTATTTTTGCCGTTAATAGTTAACTCTGCTTTAAAAGTTTTGTGATAACAATGTTCTGACCAGGTTTGGGCAATCGTCTCCAGTTCAACGTCGGTCGGATCACGTCCTGCTTGGGCAAAATAGTTTTTAATCGTCCCCATTTCCTGCAAGTTGAGCCACAATTTATCTTGGCTTAATTCCATAAGTTTATTTTCAGTAGCGGTCCTTAAAGGAATAATCCGGGTTTCGTGCGCTACACTACCAAGCACAAGAGTTTTTTCTGGTCGATATAGTTTATTTTCAATTAGACGATTCATGAGTAGCTTGTCAGTGATAAGGTCAACATCTTTGTCTGAAAGTCGACCATATAAGAGGTATTTTTTACCACTGCCAGCCATTTTGAGACTATTGATACCCATGTCTGAAACCCCCTTCATTATCGATTGAATCTCGGTATTCATCATCCCGGGTTTGAGGGTAACTTCAACTACTCTGGCACTGTTGTGGTTGATAACGGGCCGGTTTATGGCAAAGTCCTGCCAGAGTTTTTCGACTAAAAGTTCTTCGCTAATTTTTTTTATGTAACGGGAAGATGAAGTTTCCAGTTTATAGATTTTAACTACCCGCACGCGGTCGATTGTGGAAATTCCTAATTCACGGATGGCAGAAAGGAGCGCTTCGCCTTCGCTGTCGGGAAAGTCAGGTATCCGGGCTGTGACTTCAATCCGATGAACCATATCAATCATGTACCAACATCTTTGCGATACTGCATACCTTCAAAGGATATTTTATTTCCAATGATTGAATAAATTTTGTTCCGGGCATCTTGGATTGAAGGAGCGACCGTGGTCAGTCCCAAAACCCGCCCGCCGTCTGTCACAACATGCTCGTGATTTTTTGCCGTTCCGGCATGAAAAACCAGCAGGCCGTTGGTGTAACTAACCTTATCCAGCCCCTGGATCGGTTTACCTTTGGCATATTTTCCCGGATAGCCTTCTGAAGTTAAAATCACGCAAACACAAGCGTTTTGCTCAAAATTTACCATTTCCGGCCGCAGTTTGCCGTCTGCACATGCTTCCAAAATTGTATAAAGATCACTAACCAAAAGAGGAAGCTGGGTTTGGGTTTCTGGATCGCCAAACCGGCAATTGAATTCAAGAATATAGGGCTCATTATCCACAATCATCAGTCCGGCATAGAGAATACCCTTATAAGTTCTTGTCTCTTCGCGCATTGCATCAATGGTTAAAGACAGCAAGCGCTGGATGCGCTTAAGCAGTCTGGGCCGGATGGGAGCCGGAGAAAAGGAACCCATCCCGCCTGTATTAGGGCCAAGGTTACCGGCAAAAACTCGTTTGTAATCTTGGGCTGGAATAACCGGAACAGCAATTTTGCCGTCAGAAAATGCCATGACCGAGGCTTCCTGACCTGCAAGTTTCTCTTGAATAACCACCCGTTCCCCTGCCTCGGCAAATTCTTTCTTTAGCATGATACGTTCCAGCGCTGCTTTAGCCTCGCTGCGCGAACTGCAGACAAAAACGCCTTTCCCCAAAGCCAGTCCATCGGCTTTCACCACGACTTGCCCGTCTCCTTTATTTATATATGCCAAAGCTTCATCAACCTTGTCAAAGACTCGGGATTGGGGATGGGGAATATTGTGCCGTTTCATAAACTCAACTGCCCAGGCTTTGCTGATTTCAAGCATTGCCGCCTGCTGCTTAGGTCCAAAAATTGGCAAACCATTATCAATAAATTTATCAACAATGCCAGCAGCCAACGCTGCCTCTGGGCCAACAACAGTTAAGTCAATCGCCTCTTTTTTGGCAAATTGAAGCAGACTCTCAATTTCAGTCACGGCAATAGCAACGTTTGTTCCCAATTCTGCGGTTCCCGCATTACCGGGAGCAAAAAAAAGCCCGTTCACGCGGGGAGATTGTTTTAGTTTCCAGCCAAGCGCATGTTCCCGGCCCCCAGAACCGATGATTAAGACTTTTTTATTATTGACTTTGTCTATCTTCCTCTCTATTTCCCTCTGGGCCACAATTTGCAATGCTTCAACCAACACCTTGCTTTCAAAGACAAGATGTCTTTCATTTAACAATTCAAGCGTTTCTCCCTTTTTAATTGGGAGAGGGCGGCTCACGATAATCGGGCCAACATCGACTGTCTCAGTAGCCAGATGGACACAGGCACCAGTGATCGGCAGCTTCATTTCCCAGGCGCGTTTTAAGGCTTCAGTCCCGCGCAGGACCGGTAGCACCTGATCTTGGTAAATGATCGTCTCGACCGGTTCTTCAGGCAGGGGAAAAGGATGGGCATTAAGCACTCTGTTTGGAAAAGCCCTAAGAAAATTGGGCGTCCAAATGATATTCCAGCCCACGCCAAAGACTAGATCAACCTGATATTTATTAAGGAGTCTTTTAAGATGTTCGTTATATTCTTCCCGGGTTTTCCCCAGTTTTTTATAGTCAACCCAGCGATGATAAAAAGCAGGCAACCCGCGCTCTCTTGACCAGGCGATCTTTGGCGATTCGCGCTTGTAGGAAACAACTACAGCAATTTTAAATCGGGGATCAACTTTTGCAAAACCGTAAATGGCAGGCAACCTACTGCCGCTGCCGATGAGCATTCCTAAACGTATCAATCGATTCATAAAGTTTAAGAGCCTGTTTGAAAAGTCTCTTTTTACTGCAATTTCATCATTTTGGCTGCAACCTACGTCACTCCTCCTTGATGTATCCAGCCTCGGATACACCTTCGTCGTCGTTCCTTGTTTCGCTCAAACTGCTGAAATTTCGCTACAAAACATACTTTCCAAACAGGCTCTAAGCGAATTGATAATGATCGACTATATTTTCATGGTCTTCCTTATCCACAACATCTTCAACCTGCACCGGATATTTTCCCGTAAAACATGCCCCGCAAAAACCACCTGCGGCAAATACATCCTCGGGAGCAATTTTAAATTTTATTTTTATGCCGGTTACTGCCTCGACCAAGCCTTCAAATGACAGGTAAGCCAGTGAATCGGCGCCTATCACTTTTCGTATTTCCTCAATGGTTTTAAAACGATCACCAATGAGTTCATTTTTCGTGGCAAAATCAACGCCGTAAAAACAAGGGAATTTTAAAGGTGGCGAGGCAATGCGCAAGTGTACCTCTTTTGCCCCGTATTCGCGTAATAATCTAACAAAACTGGTCGAAGCGTCACCCCGGACAATAGAGTCATCGACAGCACAAACTCGTTTCCCTTCCACATCTGAACGGATCACGCCATATTTTATGCGGGTAGTTTTTTTTCTCGTTTTGAGCGGTTCGATAAATGCCCGGCCGACGTAGCGATTGGCAAATACGCCTTCCTCAATCGCTATGCCCGATGCCCGGCCATAGCCCCGCGTTGCCGAATCGCCTGAATGGGGAATTGATATCAGGACATCTGCCTCAACCGGCGACTCCTGGTAAAGTTTTATACCGCAGCGTTTGCGGATACTATGGACCTCCTGGCCGAAAATGCGGCTGTCTGGGCGGGCTATATAAACATACTCAAAAATGCAGCGGGAAAGTGGCCCGCGGTGATCAAAATAAAAAGTTCCCAAACCCTCCTCATCTATGGTTATACCCTCACCGGGCATGACTTCGCGCACAAAAGCAGCTTCCATCGACTCAAAGGCGCAAGTTTCAGAAGCGATAACCCAGCCGCCGTCGCGCAGCCGGCCAATCACCAGCGGTCGAAACCCCCACGGATCGCGAATCACAAAAAGTTTATCTTTAGACATAGCCACAAAACTAAAAGCTCCGCGCAATTTTGGTAAACTCGCCCGCAGCTTTTCCTCCCAACACACGCCTTGTGCTTGAACAAAAAACTTGAGTGCCGCCCAGGTATCACTTTTTATTTCATGGTCACCTGAAAGTTTATTGATTATTTCGGCGACATTAGTAAGATTACCATTGTGGGCCAAGGCAAAATTTTCTTCAACAAAAGGTTGGACAGCATCAAGATAACCAGCAGTTGAATATCGACAATGACCAATTGCTATTTTTGCATGGTTTAATTTAGCCACAACTGACTCAGTAAAAATGCCTGAAGCAAAGCCTGATCCTTTATAAAGCGTCAAAGTCTCCCCATTGGAAGCCACAATTCCTGCGCCTTCTTGCCCCCGGTGTTGCACGCTCATCATACCCATAATAGCTGTCGCTACCGCATCGCGTGATGGCGAATAAACTGCCACTATGCCGCAGTTTTCTCTGGCTTTATCACTGGTCATTGATTTTTTATACACGCCTTTAAAAATTGCAAAAATAATGGATGAGGACGATTCGGCCGCGATTTATACTCGGGATGACCCTGGGTTCCCAGATAAAATGGGTGGATAGATGGAGGTAGCTCGATGATTTCGGCTAAGTTCTCTACCTTGGATCTGGCAGAGATGACTAGCCCTGCTTTTTCAAAATCTTTTTTGAAGGCATCGTTAAATTCATAGCGGTGACGATGGCGTTCGCTGGTTAGGTATTTTTCTGGATTAATATAACCATCATAATCTTTATAACTGTTATACGCGATGGTATTAGGTTTGACTATTGCTTCCCACGCGCCCAAGCGCATCGTTCCCCCGTAAGCTCTCCTTTTCATAATCTTCTCTTGGGTTGACATCAGGTGAATCACGGGATGGGTTGTATGGGAATTGTTTTCGGTGGTATTTGCATCTTTCCATCCCAGCTCGTCGCGGGCAAAAGCCACGACCGCCAGCTGCATACCGTAACATAAACCCAGATAAGGAATATTCTGTTTACGGGCGTAGGAGGCGGCCGCGATCATCCCCTCTGCCCCCCGCTCACCCCAGCCAATAGGAACAATCAAACCGTCGATGTGGTTAACGAATTTTCCGATGCCCTCTTTTTCTACCTTTTGAGCATCAATCCAAAAAGTTTCAACATTTGTATCATTGGCCCAGGACGCGTGGTCGATTGCGTCAAAAAGCGCCGCGTATGAATCCCGCAGTTGATACTCACCTGTGCCAAAGTATTTTCCGACGATGGCAATTTTTATATTCCTGGATTTTTTGGCTTTTATTTTCTGAATCAATTTTTCCCAATCTGAAAGATTGAGTTTTTTCCCGGAAATGCCAAGCTTGTGCAAGATGCGCAGGTGAAAATTTTGAGCCGCATACTTTAAGGGGACTTCGTAAACGGTTTTAAGGTCAGGGGAAGAAATGATGGCATCGGGATGAAGATTGCAAAATAGCGCCAGCCGCTCTTTTCGGCGTTTGTCCATGGGAAGTTCTGACCGGGCGACGATAAAATCCGGCTGGATACCCACGCTGTTTAGCGTCCGCACTGAAAGTTGTGTCGGTTTGGTTTTCGGCTCGCCCAGGTGCGACGGGGTCGGCATGTAACTGACGTGGACATGAATCACATCGCCGGGATTTTTTAAAGCCAAAATTCTTGATGCTTCATAGTATAAGATATTCTGATACTCTCCCGCAGTTCCCCCAAGTTCCACAATCAGAATCTCGGCCTCTGATTTGTCGCCTGCCTGATTGATCCGGCGGATAATTTCGTTGGTAATGTGGGGGATGGCTTCGACGTCTTCGCCCTCATACTCAAAGCGGCGTTCGCGTTCGATTACTTCTTTATATATCTGACCCATGGTGACGAAATTGATGCGACTCATGTCTTCGTCTAAAAATTTCTCATAGGTTCCTATATCCATATCGGCTTCAGTTCCGTCTTCGCAAAGGAACGGGTCGCCGTGCTCAATCGGGTTTATGACACCGGCATCGATATTTAGGTAATTTTCACATTTAACCGGGGTGACGCGAAAACCTGATTTTTTTAGAAGAAAGGCAATCGAGGCGGCGGTAATTCCTTTGCCAAGTCCAGAAATAACGCCACCAGAAATGAAGATATATTTTTTTGGCATTTGGGGGATTTTGCCTCCTACGGAAGGTTAGTCTAACAAATAGATTACTGTTTAACAATACCCAACTTATGGATCAAACTAGGTCAAGATGAATAAAATTAGCTGCTCCTGTTTTTTCTTTCTAAATATTCCTTACCATGTCCGACTTCGCTATTGATGGGGATATTTTTTTTGCAAAGGGGGCAATCTTTTTCATCATAGGCATCTGCCTTGAATACAGCTAAAGAGTGGAAAGGAGCTTGCATAAAGTTAGTATGAACCTCGTCAGGATTTCGATTGACCAGTACATATACTCCGACTACATTTCCAGCTGCATCTTTCACCCGATCGACTACTTTTTTTACCGATGCGCCAGTTGTGGTAAGATCTTCCACCACCAATACTCTTTTACCTTTTACTAAGGTGTCATAGCCACGTTTAAATACTTGGGGGCGATCAAAGACTTGTTTATCATCATAAGATTTTTCTGTAAAGACACTTAATACTTCCTTAGTCGTTATTTGACAAAGATGATAAGCTGTCCATTGAGATAAGACTATTCCACAAAGAGATGGACCAACAACGACATCAATATTCCAATCTTTTACCTGTTGAGCAATCATTTCGCATACTTGAGAGGTAAGTTGCGTATAAGGATAGAGTTTATCTTTTCTAATATAGACGCTTCCATGTTTGCCTGACGTATAGATAAAATGATCATCAGTAA
>CAZUUL010000009.1:2281-17238 GCA_964623155.1 uncultured Gammaproteobacteria bacterium | reverse complement strand
TGTCATCCGGCAGATTGAGGCCATCCGCAGGGACCTTCGCGGTCTGATCAAACAAATGGCTGATTTAAGTTCGGTGATGCAGGAAGCGGAAAAGGCCATCGCTATGGAGACCGCCGTTCCCGGGACATACCATGTGAGTTTTTTTGAGAGACTCCGCCGGATTATCGGCATGTTCAGAAAACAGATTGCTGAAAGTCGCACTTGGCTATCTTTGTCGCAAAGCAAGAAAAAACAGCGCGGCTACTGGAAAATGTACAAAAAACACGGTACAACCTTTGGTCTATCTCATGAGCGAGTAATCGCAACACAAGCGGGGTAAACCTCTAAAATGTGCTAAAATTTATTCCATGTGGGTATGGGACTACGATTTACCAGCAGGCTGGAAACCAAAGACTCCCCAAGAATGGGAGTGGTTTTTAGTAAGAAAAATTAACTATGGAGATTTTAATGGTCTGAAAAGAGATATAGTTAAACAATATTTTCCTAGAATCAGAACCCAGATTGATCCTGGTAAACGAGCCATGTTGGAGGCATTTTTTCAGCAATGGAACTGAACCAAGCCCAAAAAATTGCAATCTCGCTGCTATCAAAATCTCCACTAAAAAAAACTTTCTACTGGACTGGTGGAACATTGCTTGCATATCACTATTTGCACCACAGAAAGTCACTTGACCTCGATTTCTTTTCTGAGCAATCTTTTAGCTTTGAAGATATCCATGCTCTGGCAAAAACGATCAAAGAGAAAATGGGTTATCCAGATATGATATACCAAAAAATTTTTGATCGCTGGGAGTTCATCTTCAAAAATGGAAACACACTCAGAGTTGAATTCGTTCATTACAATCATGAAAAGAAAACCTTAAAAGCACGCTCCACGCTTTTAGGTATAAAAATTGATTCACTTGAAGATATCGCTGCAAACAAAACTCTTGCTTACTTTGACCGCAATGAACCAAAAGATTTGTTTGATATTTATTTCTTATTGACCAAGGTAGGATTTTCCGAAACAAGACTCCTGGAACTGGTTAATAAAAAATTCGGCATCAAATTTGCAGAAAGTCTTTTTTGGAGTGAGGCCTACAAATCATTACCACTTCTTGCTTCAATCCAACCTCTCATGTTTGGACATGCCCAGGAGCAAACGCAGCTTATCAAAACAATTGAAGACTATTTCAAGGAACATTCAAATCAATATCTGGCAAAATACTTGAAAGCATAAATAGTATGTGTTAAAATAGGGAACTTTTTGTCTATCTCATGAGCGAGTAATCGCAACACAAGCGGGGTAACATTGACTCTTGACAATAGGTAGTTGTTATCATATAAATAACACTATATTTATGATAAATGCTTGGCAAATCCTTCCATATACTTGTTTTATTCTCATGGTCGATGAGAAGCAGGTGGTGGGAGGAATAAGGGCATAAAACATAATTCTTACAAACAAAAACAGAAAATTTCCTCCCAAAAATGGGAGGTTTTTTTATTTTATGGCTAATAAAGAATTAGAAGTCGATGGCTCATTTCGTAGTGATGTCATTGATCCTCTTGAAGGTATAGTAGAAGGTAACAATCGGCAAGAGAGATATGTGAATTTCCGATGCAACGTGATGAGTAGAATTTGGCCAGCTGATCCAACTTCGGGAGAATATGGTGATGATCTTCATAGAACAAGTCGCTGGAACTCCGGAATGGATCAAAACAAACCACCCTTTGTACCTGGACCCATTGATGTACAAGAAATAACACAAACTCAAATTTCTGGTTACACACAATTTTCACCTCACGCAATAGATCCAATAAATCTTGGTCCCACACACTTTGAAATCATGGTCCATAATTTGGGTACACCGGATTATGTTCGTGTTATTTCTATCCCTCCACAACTTGTCCGTGAACCAGTTAAAATTATTCCGGTTGGAGGGTCATGCGTCGTGGAAACAAAAGGCATGCACCTTCTGACTCCTGTTAGACTAGCTGTGGCTGAAGGAAAATGTTCTGGAGAAGCTTTAGCTAATTATGCAAGAAAATTGGTAGAGTTTGCTCCTACTATAACTCATGTTTCCGGAGCAATTCTCTCCGGACAAAATTATTCGGTACACTTGGTTGAAAGCGATATGTGGGCAAACCGTCTCCATAACGATTTTGGCATACCACTGGAAGAAGCTGAGCAAATGACAAAACGAGCATATGAAAGAATTGATAGGGCAATTGAACGTAAAGCTAAACTCATAAATGGAAATGCAAAATTTGTTCATGTCAATTTTGATGAGCTTGATTTGCAACAGGCAATTAATCGCTGGTTGACTCGATTACAAATTTCGTATGATTCAGATCATCGCGTATTCGAGGTTGTATATACATATATTGGACCAGAACAGCATAAGTTACTGCATGATGCTTTAAAGCTCCGGCTTGCCAACCCGCAATTACCTGAGGATGAAAGGCCTGCAATCCAATTTTTGCTTGATGCCTCCTCCTATCACGTTCGTTTGAAGCAGCAAGACCATCTGCGCTGGGGTTCTATGAACTTACCTAAAGATGTTATTATCGGTCAACGAAATTTGTCAGACGAAGAAAGAATGCAAGCTACTACGGATTATTCTTATCATGTTGGTATAACTATCTCTAAGGACAGATGGGATAGATACCAGAGTGGTGAACAAATTAGTGAACTGGTTGTTGGTTTCACCGATATACCAGGAGATGGAAATACGGTTCAGCATCAAACACTTAATCATGCAAACAAATTTAAGGGCAAACCCGGTGAGACAACATTTGAAGAATCAGTACAACATCTATTTGAAACATCCACCTGGTTACATAGGGGAAATATAGGCGATCATTTATCATATCTTGAGTCATTTACGGTAGATGTTGCTAACGATCGTGCAAAACTCATTGAGCAAAAAAGAGTGAATCGTTTGGCTCATAGTGATATTGTAAAAAAGCGAAATGATGTTGAAAAAGTCGCTAAAGAGAATGCTTCAAAATTAAATAAGCTAAGAAAACGAGAAAGGGAGGAAAGTGATACTGTACAAACCTTAATACAAATGCAGAAACTAGTTGATATGCCTCTAAGTTGTGAACTAAGAAACGGCATCATAAATTTGAAGACAAAACTCGTAAAAAATAAAGGCGCCATCGAACAAAGAATTGCCGAAGAAAATGAAACGCCTGAGGATAAGTCCGATCTTGCTGGTATATCTGTTGTTATACCTTTTCTTTTGGAAACAGAGGAGGGAAATGGGCCTCTTCCATCTAGCGAGATTATCAGCTACTTATTTAAGTTGCAGAAAGATTCAGAAGGACGTTTAGCCACAATTGCTGAATCAATGAAGGTTGCCCGATTAAACCTTGAACAAGGCGAACGCGACCTAACTGAATTTGATAAAAAAAATAGACAAACACTGGATACACTTAATGGGGAAGTAGCAAAGATAAATGAACAAATACAGGCTTTGGGTTCTAGAAATTATTTTCCATTATCTGACAATCCCTTTGTTCAGCATGCCATGTGGCTTCTGGCAGATAAGGATTTTGTTAAATTCATGCTCGAGACGGTCCGTATCCAAGAGTTTCTTATATCAGACAGACAAGTTATTTTAGATCGACAACTTGCGCTTAAGGACGTTTGTGAATCTAGTCAGCAAGCAGGTGATGTAGTGAACGCCAATATGTCACAACTTGATATTCAGAGAAAACTCAAAGAGCTTGATAACGAGGAAAAGCGACTAAGAGCAGAAGCAAACTCTCGCATGCAAAAATTGTGCGCCGGGATTTATCCTAAACTTGAAGCATATATACGTTTCGTATACGATCTATGATTTTAGAAACTGAACTTCTAATTGTAAAAAATGGAGAAGCACGCCATAACGGAGAACGGACTAATAGAGAATGCAGTAAAGGCGGAATTAAATTTTTTTCTGGAAAACCGTTGCCGCCATTTGAAGAAGCGAGAGCGACGGCACAAACCTTTACGGCAGATACACTAAGATATGCGGGGGGAAAAGATAAGAGGGTCTGGAGGTCTGAGGAAACCATTGAAGCATCCTCACTTCTGTTTGACAGTGGTCGCATCCAAGTAGTCGGGGAACCTCAGTCAGGAAAAGGTACGATATTATTCGGCCTGTCTGAAATCTTTGCCCGTTCAGGCTGGGGGTATGTTTTTATCGATGGTCATTACCAAGATACACCAGGCTATCAAGTTACTGAAGCTATTGTTGAAGCCGACAATAGAAGATATGTCATCATATATGATGCCTTCGATCATAATTTTGCAGGATCAAAAGGAGGTATCAGAACAATATCAAAGAAAGTGCAAGAAGAAAGAAATGGGTTGATCATTCCTGCTTTAGATGCAGTCACTATTCCTGTCATCATAACTTCTCACGACGAGGTATGGAGAATACAATTTGAAGACCCATCGTGGCGAGAACGTTTTTCATCTTCACTTGTAAAATATCCAGAATATAAGATTCCTCTACAGTTAAGTTCTAATGCATCAATTGCTCAGTTCCTTTATGATAACAATATGCCAGTTGATCAAATTACATTTCTTCTTACCTTAGAGGCAAATGAAGAAGCTCAGAAAGCACTATTTTCATTTTACGGTTCAAAACAGAAAGTCTCAGAGGTCATAGATTACTATAAAAGTTTTCCTGTCTTGAAGGAACTGGTACGTGATAGAAGACAAGAAGTAAACTACTGTTTTTCTCTGATGAATGAAAGATTTATGACTGGGGTTGTCGCCCTGGCGCAGATAATCTGCGAAGCAGAGATGCAAAGAATATTTTCCTCAACTTTGCGCCGTCAAAGGCAAAAAAACGGAAGTCAACAAGCCAATGTCGGTTATACAATTTATGACTTTGTCAATAGCGAGCTGGTAGGATTTATCACTTAAAATATGTTACTCAAAGAAATTCTTGAAATCTACGAACTCATTGACCGACCAGGAACAGTAGCGGCAAGTGTTTTGGCGCTTTTTAAGGGCTTGCCGGTTCAAACTAATAAAATTGAAGTAAAAGAGAAAAAAGGGCTTACCGATTTTGTCAAAATTATTATTCCAGGAAAAAAGGGTAAATCAGCAAAAGGAAAAGCTCCAACAATTGGAATTATTGGTCGTCTTGGGGGAGTTGGGGCCAGGCCTGAAGCAATTGGGTTTGTCTCTGATGGTGACGGAGCGCTTACCGCTTTAAGCGTTGCCCTCAAACTTGCCAGGATGAAAAGCCGTGGCGATGAATTTGAAGGCGATGTTATTGTCGCTACACATCTGTGTACCAATGCTCCAACTATGCCGCATGATCCAGTACCATTTATGGGATCACCGGTTGAATTAGCAACTATGAACAAATACGAGGTCGATCAGAGTATGGATGCCATTTTGAGTATAGATACTTCAAGAGGTAACAAAATTATAAATACAGTTGGATTTGCCATAACCCCAACAGTGAAAGAAGGTTGGATACTTAAAGTCTCTGATGATCTTTTGACAATGATGGAATATGTCACAGGAAAGCCACCAACTGTTGTCCCGATTACACTGCAAGATATCACTCCTTATGGAAATGGTGTTTATCACTTCAACAGTATCATGCAACCAACTGTGGCAACACAAGCGCCTGTAGTTGGTATTGCCATCACAGGCGAGGTACCTGTTCCCGGCTGTGGAACCGGTGTCACCAATGCTTATCAAATAGATTTAACTGGACGCTATGTCGTTGAAGTTGCTCAGGCATATACTAAAGGAAAATTAATTTTTTATAATAAAGAGGAATTTGTGAAAATCACACAACTTTACGGAAGTCTAAAAAAATTACAAACACTAGGAAAGAAATAATAATATAGGGAGGCGATTTGTATGTCAAACGCTGGATAACATGAAAACAAAAAGGCTTTTACTGATCAGCAATTCTAAACCCTACAACGGTGGGTATCTTGATCATGTGGAGACCGAGCTAAAAAACTTTTTAGAAGGTTGTTCTTTGCTTCTTTTTGTACCATTTGCTCTCAAAAATCTAGATGGTTATATGGCTATTGCGCGCGACCGTTTTTCTGAGATAGGAATTAGTCTTACCTCGGTCCATGAAGTAGAAGATGCAAAACAAGCGGTAAGCAATGCCGAGGCCATCTTCATTGGAGGGGGCAACACGTTTCGTCTCTTGTATTGGCTCTATCAGAAGCAGTTAATCAATACAATAAGAGATCGAGCATTATCCGGCATGCCATATATTGGTACTAGTGCTGGTGCAAATGTCGCTTGTCCTACTATTAAAACAACTAATGATATGCCTATTATTTATCCACCAAGTTTTGATGCACTTAACTTGGTTTCGTTTCAAATAAATCCACATTATATCGACGTTGATCCAAACTCAAAACATATGGGTGAGACACGAGAACAAAGACTCAAGGAATTTCATGAAGAAAATGAAACACCAGTCATTGGTCTAAGAGAAGGCAGTTGGCTGCGTGTTGAAGGATCAAAAATTCAATTAAAAGGAACGGGTGGCGCCAAACTTTTTATAAAGGAAAAAAATGCTGTTGAGCTTAAAAATGGTGTTTTCAAAATATGATAGGACGAACTCATGAAGGAGAGAAAAGGGTGAAGAATGAAGAGTTAGAAAGAGCTTCTGCGTCATTTATAGCTGCTAATGTACACCAAGCAGCTCGTGAAGGGTGGAGCAGGTGTCAGTTCAGAAACTACGTGCATTGAAATAATCCTTTCGAATATATAATTCGCTTATTGGTTAATTCCCCAAATTTTGCTAAAATACAAAAGTTGACACCCGTCCGCACTGGTCGTTTAGCTCAGTTGGCTAGAGCGGTTGCCTAGGCGACAGGTCGTTAATGCGCGCATAGCTCAGTTGGCTAGAGCGTCACATTGACATTGTGAAGGTCTATGGTTCAAGTCCATATGCGCGCACATGTACTATAAAACAGAGAAACAAAACTATCTCAACCATCTCCGCCACAGCACCGCGCACCTATTGGCAGCAGCGGTTATGGAGCTGTGGCCAAAGGCTAAACGAACCATCGGGCCGGCCATTGAAAATGGTTTTTATTACGATTTTGATTTTGGTGATGTCAAAGTCTCGGAAGAAGATTTTCCTAAAATTGAAGCGAAAATGCGTGAACTTTTGCCTTCATGGAAGGGTTTTGAACGGCATGAAGTCTCGATTGAGGAGACCAAAAAAGAGTTTGTAGATAATCCGTACAAACTCGAACTGATCGATGAATTTTCTCAAGAAGGAAAGAACCTTACCATTTATCAGTCTGGCGACTTTCGTGATCTCTGTCGTGGGGGGCATGTTAACAATCCCAGTGAAGAACTCAAGTATTTTAAACTTCTCAAAATCGCCGGCGCCTATTGGCGAGGCGATGAAAATAACGAGATGCTGACACGAATCTATGGCACAGCTTTTCCGACAAAAGAAGAACTTGAGCAATACCTTTGGCAACTTGAGGAAGCAAAAAAACGGGATCACCGCATGTTAGGTGAGCAGCTTGACTTTTTCTCAACTAGTCCACTCACTGGGCAGGGTCTTATTCTTTGGCATCCAAAACTCTCCATCACCCGCGACATTGTCGAACGATTTTGGAAAAGAGAACATTACCAGCATGGCTACAAATTGGTCTACACGCCGCATATTGCCACTATGGATATGTTTGTCAAAACGAGGCATTTAACCAAGTATGTTAATTCTATGTTTCCCGTGATGTTGCATGAGTATATCGAAGGCGAAAGTGCTCCCGACTACACAAAAGAAGAAGTCTTAAAGCCGATGAACTGTCCGAATCATGTGCAAATCTACAGATCCCGGCCTAGGAGTTACCGAGAACTGCCACTTCGACTTGGTGAGTTGGGGACGGTCTATCGCTATGAACGTGCGGGAGTGCTTCATGGGCTGACCCGCGTGCGCGGTTTTACTCAAGATGATTCACACATCTTTTGTCGACCCGACCAAGTGATTGCTGAAGTCAAAAATATTTTGCAACTCACCCGTTATTTTTACCAGGTCTTTGGGTTTAAAGATTACCAAGCGTACTTAGCTACACGACCAGAAAAATATCTCGGCACGATTGCAATGTGGGAATTTTCGCAAAATAGTTTAAAAAAAGCGCTTGAAGATGAGCATATCAGTTACAAAATCGATGAGGGAGAAGGAGTCTTTTATGGACCAAAGATTGATTCAAAAATTAAAGATTCGTTAGGCCGAGAATGGCAGCTAGGAACGATTCAGTTTGATTTTAACCAGCCAGCAAAGGCTGAAACAACTGATGAGGAAATCGAAGAATTCTGGAATCTCAAGACATTCAAATACATCTTTAAAACCAAAGAAACCCTGGCTAAATATTTAAAACGCATGGGTCGAGGTCTTGACGTAACGTTTGCTAATCAACAAGGAAAAGAAGAAAGCGCCGTCATGATCCATCGGACAATTTTAGGCTCCATGGAGCGCTTCTTTGGAATTCTCATTGAACACTACGCCGGTGCCTTTCCCTTTTGGCTTTCGCCAGTGCAAGTGGCGATTTTACCAATCTCGGATAAGCAACTGGATTATGGTAAACGGGTTTATCAAAAAATCTTTGATAGCGACATCCGTGTAGAACTTGACGGTAGCAACGAAACCTTAAGCAAAAAAATCAGGAATTGGGAAATGCAAAAAGTTCCCTATATTGCGGTTGTGGGAAAACGGGAAGAAGAAGAAGATAAACTCGCGATTCGGAAACGTGGAGAAGGGGATAGGGGAACGGTGGAAGTTAACGCTTTTATAAAATTGTTGCATTCTTTAAGTAAGCTGTGATATTATAGAAAATACGTGTTTTCACGAGCCTATCGCCACTTTTCAAAAAACACTCAAGCGAAGCATTTCTATCGCTTGAATTTTAATATTCAGGCATCTGAAGTAAGGGTTTTAGACGAATCCGGCAAGCAAATTGGCCTGATGACAAAAGATGAAGCCATCCGGCGGGCGCAGGTAGCCGGGGTTGATGTAGTTGAAATAGCACCCCAGGCAAAGCCGCCGGTGTGCAAGAGTATTGACTTTAAAAAATTCCGTTATCAGGAAAATAAGCGCCAACGGGAAGTAAAACGCAAAGCTAAAGAAGTGACGCTTAAGCAGCTCCGGCTGCGCCCGTTTATTGCTGATCACGATTTTCTAGTAAGGGTTGAGCGGGCGAAGGAATTTTTAAAAAACGGAGACCGGTTAAAGATAGTCGTTCAATTTTTCGGCAGAGAAATTACGCGAAAAGAGTTTGGATTTTCTGTGACAAAAAAATTTGCCGATGCGATCGCTGAAGTCGCATCCCAGGAGCGGCCGCCTAAATTTGAAGGCAAAACCCTGGTAAGTTATTTTTCTCCGGGTAAAGGAGAGAAACATGCCAAAACACAAAACCAACAAAGCAACGCTGAAACGGTTCAAACTAACCAAAACCAGTAAAATTATCCGCGGCCGCCAGTATGGCCGGCATTTGCGGGCAAGCAAAAGCGCTTCACAAAAAAGGCGTCATAAAGAACCAATCCAGGTAGCAAAAGGCATGGCCAAAACTATCCGGCGGCTAATAGGAGTATGAAAAGGAAAAATGTAAATTATCGGCAAACAAAATCCGAGCGATCGGCAACACGTTCCAATATCACCTTCGGCCATTTTCAACGTATGGCCGGCTGGGTAAAAACAATAGTTAAAAGTCAAAAATTAAAATATAAGGGTCAGACCTTCAAGTAATTTAAGGTCCGACCCTGATAATCGAGTACTCAAGTAATTTAAGGTCCGACCCTGATAAATTGAGTATATGGCTAGAATAAAACGCGGAACTGTTTCAAGACGAAAACACAATAAATTAAGGGCGCAAACCAAAGGCTTTCGTATGACTCGCCGGCGTTTGATCAGTGTCGGAAAAGAAGCCGTGCTTCATGCCGGCCAATACGCTTACGTGGGCCGCAAGGCCCGCAAACGCGACGCTCGCAGGCTTTGGATCACGCGTATTTCAGGCGCTTTAGAACCCATGGGTATCTCCTACAGCCGGTTTATTCACGCTATAAAATCTAAAAATATTCAGCTCGACCGAAAGATTCTTGCTGATTTAGTTCTTGCTGAACCGGAAGTCTTTAAAAAAATAGTCGAACAGGCAAAAATCTAAATGGCGTCTTTTAACGAATTAGAAAAACTCCTAGATGATATTTCCCGTACAGTTGCTGATGATATAAACACCAGCGATGATCTTCAAAATCTTGAAAAAAAAAGGGTCGAATATTTGGGCGTCAAAGGCAAGTTAGCCGCTATCACCAGCCAACTTCCGCTGCTAACTAAAAATGAGAAAAGTTCAATCGGTCAGAGGCTGAATCAGCTTAAACAGAAAATTCAATCGCTGCTAAATGATGCCCAAAAAAGGATTGTTGAAAATCCGTCAGCAGAGTCGCAATGGCTGGATGTCACCGCTCCCGGCAAAGCTCCCGGCCTTGGCCACCTCCATCCCCAGACTCAAGTTACTAATCATATTCTGGAAATATTTAAAACCTTGGGTTATCAAGTTGCCGAAGGACCACATATTGAAAGTGATTATTACAATTTTCAGGCCTTAAATATTCCCCAAGATCATCCGGCCAGAGATACTCAACAAACCTTGTATCTATTAAAAACAGAGTGCATTTTGCGTACCCAACTTTCAGGAATGCAAGTTCGGATTATGGAAAAGTTTAAACCACCGATGCGAGTTATAATTCCCGGAAAAGTCTATAGATTTGAACAAGTAGATGCGTCTCATGGCTTTGAGTTCTGGCAATTGGAAGGCATGCTTATCGACAAAGATGTCCATCTTACTGATTTGTTTGGCACGATTGATTACGTTTTAAGAAAAATCTTTGGCGATAATACCAAATTAAGATTTGCTGTTACTAACTTTCCATTTGTCGAACCGGGCGTGGATACATATATGCAATGCACAATTTGTGCTGGAAAAGGCTGTTCGTTCTGCAAATATACTGGATGGAGTGAAATCATGCCGGCAGGTATGGTGCACCCAAAAGTCTTAGAGTATGGGGGAGTTGATCCGAAGGAATGGAATGGCTTTGCGTTTTGTATTGGCTTATCACGAGTCGTAGTTCTCAAACATCAACTAGAAGATTTGCGAATCTTGACCAACCCTGATTTGCGGATTTTGGAACAATTCTAATATGTTAGCACCACTCTCTTGGTTGTCAGATTTTATTAATATTAAATTACCTCTAAAAGATTTAATGTGGAAATTAACAGAGGTAGGTTTAACGTGCGAGAAAGTGCACAATATAGAAGGCGAGCAGGTTTTGGAACTAGAAATAACTCCCAACCGCCCTGACTGTATGTCAGTTATGGGCATTGCGCGCGAAATCGCCGCCATTCAGGGATACCCTCTCACACCTTCCAAACCCCATAATTTACCTCATCCTTCTCGTCAGCTTCCTATAGAGCTTAAACCCGACTTTAATCTCTTTGAGCGCTGGTCGGCAATCGTCCTTTCAAACATAACAATAAAGCCTTCTCCCGACTGGCTGAAAAAACGCCTCCGCCTAATTAACCTAAGACCAATAAATAATATTGTCGATATCACTAACTATGTAATGTTTGAACTGGGCATTCCCCTCCATGCCTTTGACTATGATGAAATCAAAGGCCATTATATGGAAGTAGCCACAGCCAGTGGGGGAGAGAAGTTTATTACAGTTGATGAAATTACCTATAAGCTACCTAAAAACGCGATGATTATAAAAGATAAAGAAAGAATTATTGATTTGGTGGGAATAAAAGGCGGATTAAATTCGGGCATTAAAAATTCGACTAAAAATATTTTACTCCACGTAACCATTGACAATCCGGTTCTGATTCGCCGGGCCTCTCAAGCATTGAGCCTGCGCAGTGACGCTTCGGTAATCTATGAACGCGGGCCAGATAAGGGCGGAACCGTTAACAGTTTAAAACGAGCTGCAAGTTTAATCTTGGAATTGGCAGGCGGAGAAGTGGCGAGTGAGATAATTGATCTAAAAGAAAAAGAATTTAAACCTTGGACTGTCGAAGTCTCTCACGATCAGTTAACCAAAATCCTCGGAATCAATATTGATCCCAATCGCGTCTTATCTCTCTTGTCCTCCTTATCCCTCTCAACCACTTATGATAAAAAAAACCGTACTTATAAAATTCTGGTACCGACATACCGCAACGATCTCCATATTCCCGAGGATATTATCGAGGAGATAGCCCGACTCCACGGATATAATAAATTTCCCAAAACCCTGCCTTCCGGACAAATCCCGACCCAAACTGTCGCTTATCACAAAAATACTACTCTTGAAAACAAAGTCAAACAAATCCTTTGGGCTGCCGGATTGTCAGAAATTTATACTTATTCTCTGATAAGTCATGATCAACTTATCAAACTTAACTTCGACTCCGACAATATCATTAAAGTTGCCAACCCTGTTAGCCGAGAATTTGAAATCTTACGTCCAACGTTAATTGGCAATATGTTAGAAGCCCTTAAATTAAATGAACCCTTAGATAAACCGCTTAAACTATTCGAACTAGGCAAAACTTACCACCTTACACCTAATTCTGACGAACCTTATATGCTCACCCTTGCTTTCTCCAAAACAGATTTCCTAATTGTAAAGGGCATCGTAGAAGAACTCCTCTTCCGTCTTGGCATAAAGGCTGACTTTCATCCCGGCGAAAAACCTGACTCCATTTATTTAAATAAATGTAGCATAAAAAGCGGTGATTTAAATTTGGGAAATTTAGGCCTGGTAAACCTCAAAACCCAAACCAATTTTGGCTTAAAAAATAAAGTGATTATTGTAGACCTTGACTATCAAGTCTTGGAAAAAAGTCTACACATGGAAAAACATTACACGCCAATACCAACTCACCCTCCTGTTATCGAAGACTTTTCCTTTACTATTCCGGATAAGACTCACATCGGCCCAATCATTGAACGAATTAAAAATGCTGATCCACTTATTATTGACGTAAACTTAGTAGATAGCTACGAAAACTCTCGTACTATCAGAGTTACCTTTCAGGACCCACAAAAAAACTTGTCAGACAAAGATATAGCGCCAATTAGAGAAAAAATAAAGCGCATCTAAATCCAATTTAATTACGGCGTCGGTGTAAGGATTGGCGAGGGAACAGGCGTAGGTGAAGCGTAATCCCAAGGCACTTTAACCCCGATAATGATTTCTTTCTCGCCGGTTTCGTTTTTGACATTTCTGGCCCGAACTTTTATTCGGTGAGAACCAGTATTTAAGTTGACAAGTTCGGAAAGTTTTTTTCCATCAAGAGTTTTTTGTAGCATGCTATCGATTTCCAGTTCAATTTGTTTAACTTCTTCAATGCTCGACGCCTCGGCCTCTATTCGAACGTCGTGATCATTTAGCTGCTCGTGGTCGCCGGGTTTTTTGATAACCACCGCTACGCCCTGGCTTTGCCCGGATGACGTTTCCCTGGGCGGTTTGTATTTATTATCCGGTTGCTTGGCTACCCAGGCATCAATTGCTTCCTGCCAGCGATTTTTTCCGTCTGTTGAAACCGGATCTTTCTCCTCAAAAACAAGGTATTCCTTTTCCTCGTAATTTCCAGTCGCAATCTCAACGCTATTGGCCAGTTTGTCGGTTTGATTTTTAGAGATCTTTAATTTTTTATAAATTGCCGAGGGCGCTGTCGGTTCGCTGCCTTTAATAAAGTATTCGTTACGTTTGGGATAACCTTCTTTGGCTAGTCCGCCGCCAAAGGCATCGATTTCCATAGAAACTATACCATCAGGCTGGCTGGTAAGATCAGCGGAGCGGTTGGCGAGGGCTTCGCGCATTATCCTATTCCAGATTGGCGCTGCCCCGGTCACGCCTGAAGCAAGTGTCGGGTGCATAGGTTTATTATCGTTGTTTCCAACCCACACCCCAAGCGTAAAATCTTTACTGTAACCGATGGTCCAGTTGTCCCGCTTATCATCGGTGGTACCGGTTTTGACGGCCACGGTTTTTCCGGGAATAACCAGGTAGCTGTGTTCCCCAAATACCTCTTTGCGCGCGTCATTGTCTGCCAGAATATTGGAAATAAGAAAGGCAATCTGGGGGCTGATGACGGGTTTTCCCCGGCCGGGTTTGTTTTCCCAGAGAACTTTTCCGCTCGAATCACTAACTTTTAATATCGCCAGCGGTTCATGCCGTTCTCCGCCCGCGGCAAATACGCTGTAGGCTTCAACCAATTCCAGCAGCCGGACTTCGCCTCCGCCCAAAACCACTGACAGCCCGACCCGGTCAATTGTCTCTTGTGTTGGTTGAAGCGTCGTCAAACCCATATCATAGGCGGTTTTCAGCATCTCCTTGACCCCGACCAGCGCCTGCACTTTGACAGCAATCACGTTAATCGAATTTGCCAGCGCGTAGCGCAGTTGTATCGGCCCGCGAAATTTACCATCATAGTTTTTGGGAATATAATCTTTTACCTGACTACCTCCTGGAAAATGCGTCTCCAGATCCATAAGCACTGTTGCCGGCGTGTAGCCGCGTTTAAAAGCAGCCGCGTACGTCACGGGTTTGATCGAAGAACCCGGCTGCCTAAGCCCAAGTGTTGCGTTGAAATTGCCGCTTTCTGTAGCAAAATAGTCTTTAGATCCTACCATCGCCAGAATCTCGCCAGTTTGGGGATTCATACCCACAACCGCGGCATTGCCAACGTTAAGTTTTTTTACTTTGTCGATTTCCTCGGCCACTATTTGTTCTGCTTTTTTTTGAAGCTCGTAATCGAGAGTAGTAGTCACACGTAAGCCCCCTTGTTCAACCATTTTTTCACCGAAACGTTCGATGAGCTGTTCGCGAACATACATAACAAAGTGGGGTGCTTTGATATCGTGGCGTTTACTTGAAAATGTAACGCTGGGAAGCTGTTTTTTTGCTTCTTCCTCCTGGGCTGGAGTTATCATTC
>CAZUUL010000009.1:0-2271 GCA_964623155.1 uncultured Gammaproteobacteria bacterium | reverse complement strand
TCATTCCGTCTTCGCGCATGCGCCTAAGCACTTGTTCTGTCCGCCAAATGTAGGCTTTATCCTGACCGGTAAGAGGATTGTAAATAGAAGGAGCCGCCGGGAGTCCTGCTAAAATTGCCGATTCAACTAATTGCAAATTTTTAACTGGCTTGTCAAAATAGTACTGGCTGGCGGCTTCCACACCCGCGCTTGTACCGCCATAAGGAGCTTCATTTAAGTACATTTGCAAAATTTCATCTTTGCTGTATTTCCGCTCGATCTGAACGCTTAAAATAAATTCCTTAATTTTACGCGCAAACGTACGTTCATTGGTCAACAAAACGGTTTTAACGAGTTGTTGCGTGAGCGTAGATCCACCCTGCAAATTGTGGAAAATAAAAATATTTATAATTGCCCGGGTTATGCCGCGCGATGAAAATCCCTGATGTTTGTAAAAATCTTTATCTTCTATGGCAATGGTCGCATCACGCAACTCTTGAGGAATGTCACTAAGTTCAACCGGAAGCCGGTTTTCATCGCCAAAAATGTCATAGAGTGGGTGATTGTCCCGGTCAAAAATAATTGTAGAAAATCCCTCGGTTCTGCGGACGCGGTCGGGGCGGGGAAGGTCGCGGCCGTACCACAGGAAAAGAAAAATCACAATAATAATTGCCGCAATCACACTAAAAAAAGCAATCGTTGCCAGGGTACTCATCAGCCGCAAACGGTTCATGCGCGAGTAAAGCAACCGGCGGCTGCTTAAACTGTTGTTGGGGAAATTGTATCGCATAGATAGAGTTGTCTACTTAAGCCATTATAGTAACCTTTCTTTTTAGAGTCAAAAAAAAGCATTTTAAAAATTACTTACTACAAATGAATCGATTCATTTGTAGTAAGCGGGCTGGATGACTTGTGGTATTCTGTGCTTGTTATTCTGTGCTATAGTAAAGCTATGGATGCAATTGACGAGTTGTTGACTCGGGGTGTTGATACTATTTATCCTTCACGGCAAAAGCTGGAAAAGGTTCTTCGTTCCGGGAAAAAACTCCGGCTCTATCAGGGATTTGACCCGACCGGCACCCAACTTCATATTGGCCATGCCATTGCCCTGATGAAACTTCGCCAGTTTCAAGAATTGGGTCACGAAGTCATATTTCTTATTGGCGACGGTACTGGACAAGCCGGTGATCCTTCGGGAAAAACTCAAGCAAGAGAAAAATTTTATTCCACTCAAGAATTACGTAACAATGCTCGCGATTATGTTAAACAGGCAAGCACAATAGTAAAATTTGATGGTCCTAATCCTGGCAAAATTCTCTATAACAGTGAGTGGCTTAATAAATTATCTCTGGTTGAGATTCTTGAAATTGTTCAACATTTCTCCGTCCAGCAATTTCTAGAACGAGATATGTATGAACAACGAATGAAGCGCGGAGAAACGATCAATCTTCGTGAATTTCTTTATCCTATCCTTCAAGGATATGATTCTGTTGCCATGAACGTGGATTTAGAGCTTGGAGGAACTGATCAGACATTCAATATGCTAGTTGGTCGCGAGCTTGTTCGAATTATGCTCCATAAGCAAAAATTCGTCATGACAGTTCCACTTTTAACGGACGCAAAAGGCACAAAAATCGGCAAAACTGAAGGCAATTTCATCCCCATCACTGATCCACCTAACGATCTTTTTGGAAAAATCATGAGCTTTCCTGACGACATTATCGTCAAAGGCTTTGAACTTCTTACCAATATCCCCATGCAAGAAGTTTGTACTATAAAGCAACAACTCGAAAAAGGCGAAAACCCCATAAATCTCAAGAAAAAATTAGCCTCCACCCTGGTTGCGTTCTATAATTCTGAAAATGATGCAAAGGCAGCCCAGGCCTATTTTGAAAAAACCGTCCAACAGCGCGAGCTTCCGGCGGAAAACGTAAATGTGTTTATGCTAAAATCTCTGACAACAATTGCAGCCGCAGCAATTGCCAGTGGCTTGGCTAAAAGTATGAGCGATTTAAAGCGCGTCGTTGACCAGGGCGGGTTATATTGGAACAATAAAAAAGTCATCCGCGACCAGCTTGATACAGCCATAAATGAAGGTGATTATCTGCGGCGGGGCTCGCACCAGATTATCCAGGTGCGCTATACTATATAAATAAGGTATGAATAAACTGCGAAAACATAAACGCTTTTACGTCATTTTAGTCGTTGTTTCTTCCCTTGCTCTTTTGGCGACGTCGTTTCTATCCTACGTTCGCTAAAAAATCACCATGGCTGCAGGTAGCACAGATCTGA
>CAZUUL010000008.1:0-17894 GCA_964623155.1 uncultured Gammaproteobacteria bacterium | reverse complement strand
CGGGGAAAAATTCTCAATACCGAACGGGCAAGGCTCGATAAAATCATCGAGTTTGAGGAGCTGAAAGATCTGGTGATTGGTCTGGGCATGGGAATAGGGGAAACTACTAATCTGGAAAAACTTCGCTACCACCGGGTCATTATCATGACTGACGCTGACGTTGATGGCGAACACATTCGTACTCTGTTGCTCACCTTTTTCTACCGCCATCTGCCGCAAATTATCAATAGCGGCTACTTATATATTGCCCAACCGCCACTGTATAAAGTGCAAATCGGTAAATCCGCTCATTATGCGTATTCAGAGGAGGAAAAAGACGCTATTATTGCCCAAGAAAAAAGCAAGTCTGATTCTCATAAGCTGCCGCCAGTTTCTCTGCAACGCTACAAAGGTTTAGGAGAAATGAACCCCGACCAACTCTGGGAGACGACCATGAATCCTCAACACAGGACATTGAAATTGGTTACGCTTGAGGATACAACCCAGGCTGACCATGTTTTCAGCATGCTCATGGGTGAAGACGTTCCGCCGAGAAAACGCTTCATCCAAACTCATGCTAAGATGGCAAATCTGGACGTATAATATTTATAAAAATTATAAGGAGGAAATATGAACACAATCCCTGGGGAAATTAATGTCTTTATTGAAATCTCACAGGCTGGAAATATCAAATACGAACTCGACGAAAAGTCAGGAAAAATTTTTGTCGACCGCTTCATGTACACAGCCATGAACTATCCATTCAATTATGGTTCAATCATGGGAACCCGAGGCGAAGACGGCGATCCGCTCGACGCATTGGTTATCGCTAGTCATCCTGTCATGGTCGGCAGTATTTTGAAATGCCGGCCTATTGGCCTTTTGCAGATGCAGGATGAGGAGGGGATTGATACTAAAATTTTGGCAGTACCCACAGTCAAAATTGATCCTTTTTTGGCTCATATCACTGACATTGCCGATATCCAGGAAGCAACCCAAAAAATGATCAAACACTTTTTTGAGCATTACAAAGAACTCGAACCGGGGAAGTGGGTAAAGATCAAGGAATGGAAAGGCAGAAATGTAGCTGAGAAAGAAATCGAGAAAAGTATAAATCATGAATCATGAATTAAGAATTATGAATGTTTTTTTCTGTACCCCTTTTTCTTCATAGATCGTCATTCTTGATTCAAAATTCTTGATTCTTTATTTGATTTATGAGCATTGGTAAAGTTGAAAAAACTGAAATTACCCAGGAGATGCAACGCTCGTATCTGGATTATGCTATGAGCGTCATCGTTTCGCGGGCATTGCCGGATGTGCGCGACGGGCTTAAGCCAGTCCATCGCAGGATACTCTTTGCCATGCATCAGATCAATCTCCACGCAACAGGTAAACACACTAAAGGTGCAATGGTTGTCGGCGAAGTCTTGGGTAAATACCATCCCCATGGTGCTATGCCGGTTTACGACGCTCTGGTGCGTTTGGCCCAGACTTTTTCCATGCGCTATCCACTCATCGACGGCCAGGGAAACTTTGGTTCGGTAGACGGCGATCCACCAGCTGCTATGCGCTATACCGAAGTCAGACTTGCACGCATCGCCGAGGAAATGCTTCTGGATATTGAAAAAGAAACCGTTCCCTTAACTGATAATTTTGACGGGACACTCGAGGAACCCAATTATTTGCCGGCCAAACTTCCCAATCTTCTGCTTATGGGCAGTGACGGCATTGCCGTCGGCATGGCCACCAAAATTCCCCCCCATAATCTGTCCGAGGTCGTTGATGCCCTAATGTTCATGATTGACCACTCCAAGTTTGTTGACAAACAAGCCTCTACTCAAAAGGCTGCTCCAGATTACAACCTAACAATTCAAGCAACCGTTGAAGACGTGATGCGTTTTATCCAAGGTCCAGACTTTCCCACAGCAGCAGCCATCTACAATATCGAAGAAATAAAAAATGCTTATTCCACAGGTCGGGGCCGGATAACCATGCGGGCAAAAGCCGAGATCGAAGACATCGGCAACGGAAAAAGTGCCATCATCGTCACTGAAATTCCTTTTCAGGTCAATAAAGCCCAACTTGTAAGTCGTATTGCCGAACTGGTTAAAGATAAACGGGTCGAAGGCATTTCCGATCTGCGGGATGAATCCGACAGGCACGGCATTCGGGTAGTGGTCGAACTTAAACGCGACGCCAAACCCAAAGCTGTTCTTAACAATCTCTACAAACACACCAGCCTACAATCGCTATTTCCTGTCAACATGGTGGCGCTGGTCGATGGAACACCCCAAACACTTACTTTAAAAATGATTCTTGAAGAATATTTGCGCCACCGCCAAACCATCATTCGAAAGCGCAGCGAATATGAACTGCGGGAAGCCCGGGCCCGCGAACATATTCTTTTGGGACTAAAAATTGCCGTCGATCACATTGACCAAGTCATTGAACTTATCAAAAAAAGCAAAGATGCCGAGGAAGCAAAAACCAATCTCATCAAGCGCTTCGGGCTGACAGAAATTCAGGCCACAGCCATTTTAGATATGCAATTGAGACGTCTGGCAGCTCTTGAACGCCAAAAAATCGAAGACGAACTGGCGATGATCAGAGAAACCATAACTTACCTTGAAAATCTTCTCTCACACCCGCAAAAAATTTTACAGGTCATCAAAGACGAATTGCTGAAATTGAAGCAAAGATACGGCGACGCCAGACGCACTAAAGTTTACAAATCAAAAATCGGCGAGTTTTCCGAAGAACAACTCATTGCCGATGAACCGACAGTGGTAGCGCTTACCAAGACCGGCTATGTAAAACGCCAGGCACCATCGGCTTTCAGAACCCAGGAACGTGGTGGTAAGGGTGTCATTGGCATGACAACAAAAGACACCGACGGGATAGACAAACTTCTGGCGGTGAGTACACACGACCATATCTTATTTTTTACCAACAGAGGTAAAGTGTACCAGGTCCGGGCCTGGGAAATACCCGAGGGAACGCGAACCAGCAAAGGCCAGGCTATCGTGAATATCATTAATATAAATCAGGGAGAGCTTGTCACCTCAATCCTGGCTTACAATCCCAAGAATCATCATGGAGACAAAGGCGTACAATATATATTTATGGCAACATCTTGTGGAACTGTAAAAAAATCGAAACTGTCGCAATTTGAAAACATTCGTAAAAATGGCTTAACCGCGATAAAGCTTGAGGCAAATGATAGTTTGCGCTGGTCCAATCTGACTACTGGTAGCGATGACATTCTTCTCGTCACCCACAATGGAAAATCTATTCACTTTGCCGAACGGGAAGTCCGACCCACAGGCCGGGATACTATGGGGGTAAGAGGCATCGAGTTAAACGATGACTTTGTTGTCAGCATGGATGTAATCAATGAGTCTAATAAGAGTGCCGAATTCTTAACAATCATGGAAAAAGGGGTTGGCAAGAAAACTCCCATTGCCGGATTTCCCAAACAAAAGCGTGGCGGTCAGGGGGTGAAAGTAGCTGACGTGACAGCCAAAACCGGAAAAGTTATCGCTGCGCAAATTATTCCTGCTAATTGCCAAACGATCATTCTTACAAGCAGCAAAGGCCAAATAGTTAAGGTGCCGGTTGCGCAAGTTCCCCGGCTCTCCCGCGCGACTCAGGGTGTTATTCTAATGCGATTTAGCGACAAAAGTGACACTGTTGCAGCAGCAACCTGCCTTGCATAAGTAATTCAAATGCAAGAAGTATAATTTCTTTTATGCGCATTGATGGAACACTGGTTGCTCAAGAAGTCGTAGCCAGTCTCCGGCCGCGTATTGAACAATTAAAAAAACGCGCTATCATTCCGACTCTCGCTATCATCCTTGTCGGAAACGATCCCGCAAGCCTTGTCTACATCCGGCACAAGAAAAAACTCGCTCTGTTGTTGGCTGGAAAAGTCCGCTTTAAAAGCTTTAAAAATATACTCTTTAGTCAATTAAAAAAAGTAATACAAGAACTCAATGCCGACCCGCTTGTCCACGGCATCATTCTTCAGCTTCCTCTGCCTGCCAACATTAATAGTAGCGCAATAGTTCGAACCATCGAAGCAAATAAAGACGTCGACGGTTTCCTGCAAAATTCTCCCTACACCCAACCCGTCGCCTCTGCGGTCTTAAAAGTTCTTGAATGGGTTTACTCCCGCAGACACCCCACGGATAACCGGACGAAGGACTCCTGGGACGGTGGCCCCGACGTCACGTCGGGGACTCCTCCCAGGTGTCCACCGGAATTCCTCCTCTGGCTTTGCGCCCAATCCATCTGCGTCCTCGGCCGTGGGCAAACGGCCGGCCAACCAATCGCCGAAACCCTGCAAAATTTGGGTTGCACTGTTTCCGTCATCCACACCCAAACCAAAAATCCTCAGGAAATTATCAAGAATGCCGACATCATTATTAGCTGCGTGGGGAAGAGGGGAGTGGTAACTGGCGCAATGATTAAATCCGGAGCGATTGTAATTGGCGTAGGTCTGCACCAAAAAAATGGAAGACTGGGTGGTGACTACGACGAATCCGACATCGCCAAAAAAGCCGCATTTTACACTCCGACACCTAAAGGTGTGGGACCGGTCAACGTCGCCTGTCTCTGGGAAAACGTCGTCAAAGCCGCGGAACAATAATTTTTTTTAATTTTTGCGGTGGAATTTTTGGTGGATTTCTTTGAGTTGCGGATTGGTGACGTGGGTATAAATTTGCGTTGTGGAGACGTTTTTGTGACCCAAAAGCTCCTGGATTGCCCTAAGGTCGGCGCCGGCGTGTAAAAGGTCGGTGGCAAAGGAATGACGGAGGCCGTGGGGAGTAACTTTTAACGGAAGTTTGGCAAGCTTGACATACTTTTCCACCAGGCGCTGGATCGAGCGTGCAGTCAGCCTAAGTTGCCCGCCATCTTGGTCTAAATTTTCCCCTTTACCAGAATAACGGATAAACAGCGGTTTATAGTCGTCGTCTCTTATCTCCAGATACCTGGCTACCCAGTCAGCCGCTTGTTCTGATAAAAAAACGACCCGCGGTCGGCCGCCTTTACCTAATACTCCAAATTCCTTGCGCTCGAGATTGATCTGGTCACGATTTAGGGCCACCAGTTCTGACACCCTAAGCCCGGTGGAAAACAAAACCTCAAGAATTGCCTTATCTCTTAGGCCTTGGGGCCTAGAAATTTCAGGTTGGCGAAGAAGATGGTTTATTTGTTCCCGGTCCAAAAACTTTATTGACCGGCTCTCGGCTTTGGGAAGTTCAATTTTCTCTGCCGAAAGCGAGGGAATATCGCGCCTGGCCAAATAGCGCAGGAACGAACGCAGAGCAATAATATGATAATTCTGGGTAATATGTTTAAGCGTCAAACCTTGGCTGTCGCTGAACCGCGAAAGATAGAGTCTATACTTACGCACCAGCTCAAGATTAATATCGGCTGGCTGCAGATTGATCTTGTTCTTCCAATCCTGTTCAGTTGGCAATCCACCGGCAAGCCAGCGCAGGAAACGATTTAGGTAATGCCGATAATCGCGGATGGTCAGCTGCGACAGTTGCCGTTCAACTTCCAAATATTCAAAAAATTCATCAACTAATCTAGGCAGAGACATGCTAAAATCAAAAGCTTAAATAACAAATCTTATTATGATTCATTACGCGATGATTCTGATTATATAATTGTGCGACATCAAAACATTTATGTCAAGATGAATTCAATTAAAAGGGTCAGTAAAAGGGTCAGACCTTGAATTCCTTGAAGGTCTGACCCTGGTAGTTTGAGGCTAAACTGCGTAAGTCCTGTTATCAATACAGGCTGTATGTAGCGGAATGGAAGTTTCGGATTTTAATACAATTTGATATTACAAGAATGTTGTGCTGGGGATAACTAATAATTTTAAGATGTGAATTTTCTTCGAGCGAAAGTGCCGTCTTTTGCTAAATTATGCTGTTAGTTGGTTAAATAACTCCTCCCCCAGAAGGTCCAACTTAACGTCGCAAAAGTATTATTGTACGACGTTAATCATTCTGTGTTTGCTATACATATAGGGGGAACAGATACCCCAGGCCAAGATGAATTTGAGAGGAGAAGTCGAGGAATCTCTCTCACCCCAACGCTGATGAGGAAGATCCCTCCCGGGATGACACAGTCCGTCATCCGTCAGCTGACGGATGACGGAGGCGGATCAAACAGGGTCTAATTTGAAGCTATGAGCTTAGACTTATAATTCATTTAGACTATCACAATGCTCCAAACATTCAATTCTGTGCTTAAATTATATAACTTCAGATATTATTTTTCCGGATCACAATTTGAAATTTAGAGCATTGATATGCTCTGATTTCTTATTTTTGAGGCGCCTAACTTTTAAAACTGATAATCTTGCTCTGATAATCGAGTAGTTTGAGGCTGAATTGCGTAAGTCCTGTGGTTAAACGAGCTTGTGAAAACTTAGATAAAAATTCGTGAAAACATTTCGGCTTCTTTTCGTATTATAGGATATAACAAACTATATCAATCTTTCCACCGCCACCCTCTCCACTCTCCCCTTTCAAAAAGTCCAATGGTTTTTCAACTCCAGCGCGTCGTTATTGCTAAAATAATAAACACAAACAAAACCGGAACAAAAAAAAGCCGGATAGTAGTTTTAAAAAGCCGCTCAATCAAGTGTTGTTGGGTCATGCCCACAAACATGTAAAAAAGAGTTGCCAAAACAAGCGAAACGATGACCCCCTTTACCGGCCAAAAAGAAAAAATCAACGCCGCTTCTGCAATGCAAAGCGAAATTGCCAACGAGTAAAGGAGCAGACGGATAGATACCCGGGCCTCAAGAACCATCACCCACAGCTGCTGATAAGTCAGGGGTACCAGGAAAAAAAGCGTCAGGGTAAAGTTGAGCCAGGCGGATAGGTGTAAAGCATAGATCGTGTTGAGGATGAGAAAAACCGTCCCAACCGTCAGCAGCAAACCTATGGCATACGCTACCCGAATTAAAGGGATTGAGCGTTCAGCCGCAACGTTAAATATATTTTCTGTCAGAAGCAGAGCGTACATTCCTAATGCATAAACAAAAGCAATAGGTAAACGTGTAATCCAGCGGACCGGCAAAAGGAAGTAAAACAAGGAAATGGCTGCGGTGTAATAGCTTGGCAGAATTAGCAAAGTAAACCATTCTAAACCTGATAAATTATCGGATAATCCCCATGCAACCAGAATATAAGTTACAAAAAAAGAAACAAATACCATTCTTAGGCGGTATTCAGCAGAAACAAGCTGGGTTGCAATCAAACCAAGAGTTAAAATAGCAGTGATGACTGCAAATTTTTCCCGCTTGGTTAATGACCATTTCAGCTTGCGCAGAAAACCGGGATATGTAAGTACAACTTTCATTTATGCTATTAAATCTCCGCTGTTGAGGTAGACGTTTTGCACGTCTTCGTGCTCTTCCAGCGTTTCAACTAAACTGAGAATTTTTTGTCTGGTTTGTTTGTCATCTATAACAACCGTCGATATTGGACGGTAAAAGAGTTGGGCACTGCTTACCGGCAATCCTTGATTAGCAAAATATTCGCGGATCTGGTGGAGTTTTTCCGGAGGGGTAAAGATAGAGACTGCCCCATTTGCATTCTGATTAATGTCCAAAGCGCCGGCAGCAATCGCCTCCTCAATAAGTTTATCCATAGACGTGCCGGCGGGTTCAAGGGTAATTAAACCCAGTTTATTAAAAAGAAATGTTACCGATCCTTTTCCCCCCAAAGAACCGCCTGCCTGTTCAAAGATAGCTTTAAGGGATTGCATCGTCCGAATGTGGTTATCGCTTGCTGTTTCGACCACAATTGCAACTCCTCCAGGGCCAAAGCCTTCGAATACAACTTCCTGAAGGGCTGCAGCCTCGCTTCCCTTTCCGCGTTCAATAGCTCGGTCAATGTTTTCTTTCGGCATGTTGGCGGCGCGGGCCTTTTCCACAGCCAGGCGGAGGCGGGCTTCGCTATTTTCCCGCGCGGCAATGGTAATTAGTCTAGCCAATTTGCTGAAAGCTAGGCCTTTTTGGCTATCCTTAGCCTGTTTTTGCCGTTTAATAGTAGACCACTTGGAGTGTCCTGACATGACTTTCTCCCCTATCCTAACGCATCCTCTTGACTTTTTCAACTAAACCATCTAGTGTTTAATGGTGTTTTTTATCCGCTATCCATGAATACACTACCCAACAGTGTCGGAGCCACAAATCAAGCCATACTGGCCGCACTTTCGCAAAACTGGCAAGTCGCATTAACTCACAATCAAACGATTTTACTGGAAAATCCCAACGACATTGACGCCCTTAACCGGATTACCTACGCTTACATTCAAATGGCTGAATATAAAAAAGCCAGAACTTACGGCTTGCGAGTGATTGCTCTGGATAAATACAACGCCATCGCTTTAAAAAATTTGCAAAAAATTAAACTCCGGCAAAGCGTCAAAAAAAAGCCCGACTCAAGCAATATGCTGTATGGAAAAGGCAGTATTTCGCCGGCGTTGTTCTTGGAAGAACCTGGGCGAACGAAACTAGTATCACTGGTCAACGTAGCTCCCAAAAATATTCTCTGCACGCTTTCAATCGGAGACCACGTTTCGCTGGTAATCAAAAAACGCCAGATTGAGGCACGGACCGGAGGGAAAATTTACCTGGGCGCTTTTCCAGACGATTTAGGCTTTCGCTTAAGACGCCTGGTTAAATATGGTAACCAGTATGAAGCCTACATTAAATCCGTCGGAAAAAACAGCATTATAGTTTTTATAAAAGAAGTAAAGCGAAGTAAGCGATTTAGAAATCAACCAACCTTTCCCGTGACAAACGAGATCGCATTTCCCTCTTTTACCACTTACCCGCCCTTTTCTATTTCAGAGGAAGACCGATTATCTTTGACCGAAGATGAAGACCATGAAGAGTAATGATTGATTTTATCTTTTAGAAAAACGATAATTCCCCAAACCTGGGATTTTTTTTTAAAAGCCGCAACAACGTCTTTGATCTCTTTAGGAATCGTAAGTTCAGACAGCTGGCGATATGCCAGAATAAATGACACCATAAAAATGACCAGAATGATAACTATTACCATTGCTGCACGTTTTCCTTTCCTAAGATCAATTGGCCTTCCTGATCCTTGCTAAATGTATCACTGGTAAAAATCGGGCAGTTGACCGCTCGCGATAAACGGACAACGCCCGGAGATTTGAGCGAAAGCGGCGGAACCACAAGTCTGCAGCCGGCCCGTTCTCTAACTTCATTTCCGACTCCGGCAACATTGTAACCCATATTGGTCAGTACCCGGGCAAGTTTATTCCCGATTCCGGCTGTGTCGGTGGTATTCAGTATTCGCCACGGCAAACGTTCATTCTGGGCAATTTTTTCAAAAAGAACAGTCTGGGTAACTTTGTCGACCAGTTGCGGATCGCCCATATTGGCTTTGGTTTGGTCAGGCAAACTCACTTTCACCATAGTTTCTTTATCTCCCAGATCAACGGCTACGATTTTTTCAGTCCTGACGTGGCTAAGGCTAAACCACAACCACCATCGGTCAAAGACAGATAAATTAGAGACTGCAGGAGAAAAAATTTTTTGGCTCAAGCTGTGAATAATAACGTCTTTTTTTTTCGAAGAAAAATCAGGAGCGTCTTTTTGCCATCCTATCCATCCATCCAAAGGCGCACCCACAAAAGTTCTAAGAGCCAGCATAAGCAGTCTGCCGTTCTGTTTTTCAATTTGTCCCAAATGCCAAAGAGTTCCGACGCGATACCAACCAAAGCCTCCCGGCACTTCAAGGTACGTTTCAGAAGGTACAGAGATGAGACTCACCTCACCGCTGTTTTTATTGAAACTGACAATTAGCGGCGGGTTTGATGCAACAGCTAAAGTCAGTCGTTCCTGCCAGAGTGAAATTGACGATTGAGCCAGATATACGCTGGAGTATGCAATGACTAAAACCAAACCAATCAATGTGCCAATAAATAATATCCATTTCCTCCGCATAGCTAAAAGCTTTTTTTCTTTCCTTTACCTATAATCTCAACCTTTGGAGGAACATATGACTGCTGGTTGATTTGCTGCATCCGGTCCTTGGCGAGCTCGGCTTTTTTTTTCTTTTTCTTTTCTCCGGCATAAAAGCCGCCAAAACTTCCCATAAAACCTCCTATTATTTACTATTATATGCACGGATTGTACTTAAACACAAGCGCCGTACCAATTGACACTTTTACAGAACTTCCTAACGCCCTTTGCAAGAGGTCCTCTTGCAAACATTTATAAAAGGGTCAGTAAAAGGGTCAGACCTTCAAGTATTTAAGGTCTGACCCTGATAATCTTGACCCTGATAATCGAGTAGTTTGAGGCTGAACTGCGTAAGTCCTAGTAGATAGCAACGCTAAAGATTGTCCGGTTTGAGTGCCGAAAGAGCGGAGGCAAGTTCGGGTGGTTGGGGTGCGGATACGCACATTGTTTTTTTTGTAGTGGGATGGACAAATGATATTGAAGCTGCATGCAAGAAAAGCCGCGGGCAAAATCGCCGATCCTCGGCCAGCTGTTTTCTGCCGGCATACACAGGATCAGCCACAATTGAATATCCAAGATACTTTAAATGGACGCGAATCTGATGCGTCCGGCCTGTCTCGGGCGAAAGAAGAAGCAGCGTATATTTTTCCTTAGTCGAGGGGCGGACAAACGTTTGTTGGCGCTGGTAGCGCGTAAGCGATTCTTTTCCGCCAACAACTACACCAAAACGTTTGCGGTTCCAGGGCAGTCTGCCAACCGGGACGTTGATTTCACCGGCTTCAGCCGGTGGAACACCATGCACCAAAGCAAGATAAGTTTTGTTTACGATTCTCTCGGCAAACTGTTTTTGAAGATTGCTAAAGGCTGCCGGAGTTTTGGCAATCAACAAAACACCTGAAGTTTCTTTATCCAACCGGTGAATAATCCCACCCCGCCTGTAAAACTCCGTCTCATCCAATTCTTTAGTCTTTAATTTCGATTCAGGGGGAATTTTCAATCTTTTTTCTGCCCAATCCTGAATGGTTTCTGACTGAACTGATTCGGCTTTGTTGACTACAACCCCTACCGGTTTGTTGATGATTAGTAAGCTCGCATCTTGATATAAAATGGGGATGTTCACGAACGGCGTCTTGTTCCTTCTTTTTTACGCTCGCAATTTATGCACAGGCTTGCCGTAGGCATAATTTTTAAACGTTTTGGGTCGATTGATTTAGCGCAGCGATCGCAAATGCCGTACTGCCCCTTTTTAACGCGCTTAAGTGTTTGTTCAATCCTTCCCAGTTGTGAAAGTAAAGCTCGTTTTATAGCCTCGACTCGATCGTGGCCGATTTCTTCTTTGGCTTCGGTATCCAGAGAAGCATTATCAGAGAGCCTGCTTGGATCGGCAAACGGGTCTTCCATTTTAATATTGCTTAAGCGGATTTGGGCGTCTTTTTTTTCTCGCTCGAGCCGTTTTTTTATGGCGCTTAAAATATTGTTAGGAAACTTCATAGCGTTTTTTTGGTAAAATTTTTTTTAGTTTTCTTCCCATATTTTGCCCAATTGTTGCCGTAAACGCAAGCACGAGTTTAAGATCATGCCGGATCACCCTTCCGCGTAGATATACCATTATAAAGGCAGCAATGCCGATGGTCAATGAGATAATCTGATTTATTAATGAAGCGCTGCGCCAAATATCGATTATGCCGGAAAAAATATTTAAAAATCCAAACATAAGCAAAAATAGTGAACCCTCGGGCCAGCGTCTGACCTTGCCCGATGTCCCAAGGTAACGCAGCCAAAAAAGCAAAATTATGCTAAAAACAATCTGGTATAAGGGTAAAGGGTGAAATCTTTCCCGCGATCCGAATATTGATACTCCCCACGGTAGCTGTGTCGAAACACCATAAGAAAAGCCGTCAAGCATGCTTCCCAACTGAGCCAGAAGATAGACCCACAGGTAAGCCGGTATTGAAACGGCAAATATTTTCCAGATTGATATTTGTCGGAGTTTTGTAAAGCAAAAGAGCGCCATCAAGCCGCCGATGACACCGCCCGCGTAAGCCATGCCCGGCCGCTCGCGGAAAAGAATATATAACAAATAAGAACTGGTAAATTCCTGGGGATGAAAAATGATGTACCATATCCGGGCTCCCAGGATAGCGCCGAATGTAGTAACGAGCACTGCATCGAAAACCAGCTCGGGCGTTAACTCCAAATCGTCTTTGCTAGCCCGGAAAAGAAAAAAAGACGCCAACAAAAAACTGGCACTGAGAAATATGCCAAAAATGCTGACAGTTACCGGACCTAAAGCTACACTAATTGGCCACATAGGATCGGTTTTTAATGCGATATAAACCAAATAATAAAACGGCGATGGAAAGTCCAAAGATGGTCTTCCCTACCCCGATCATGTCGGCAAATGTACCCGCGCCAACTACCGGTAAAATTGAAATGCCGCCTATAAGAGCTGAGAGCACGCCATAAATTCTTCCGCGAATGTTGTCAGCTGTTTCCCGTTGAATTGTAGCATTAAGCGGAACGATCACCGCGGCGTTGGCTGCTCCCAAAAGAAAAAATAGTAGCATGGCTACATCCAGCCGCTCGATTTGAATATTGCCCGGGACGATACTTTCCATGCGCGCCACTAAATTTGGCCGGTTGCCTATGCGAACAAAAAGCGAAAGGATAAACAGAATTAATCCCACACCAATAATTCCAATATTGGTCGTATTTTTTTGCTGGCGGCGGCCGGAAAAGACAGCTAGGATAAGCGATCCAACAATAAGTCCGGCAACGGCCGGCCCCATGATAATGACTGAGGCATCGGTCAAATCAATAAGCAGTACTCGATCAGCAAATCCCGGAGACAGTGCGGCCAGCGTGGTTAAAAAGGCCTGCGATGCGGTAAAAAGAAGGATTGCCTCTATCACTTTCTTGTGATGCTTTAAATAGGAAAAAACCTCAACCAGCTCATTTTTAAAATTGGTTGTAGTCAGAGTTAGGTTGACTGAAGGAGAATAAACAGCCTCTTTTTCCTTGGGTATGCGGTAAACAAACAAAGCTGCCAGAAAAAGCAGCGCACCCATTAAAGAAAAGATATCATTCGATCCCAAAAGCCGTAAAAAGGGGCCACTGCTGATAAAACCGGCGGCAACAGATCCGTAGTAAGTAAAGGTAAACAAACTATTGGCAGTGATGAGTAAATTTTCTGGTATGAATCGGGGGATGAGCGGGGCCTCGGCCGGGATAAAAAATTGGGTGATGATGGTTACTAAAACCGCTACCACATAAACGACGAACAGGTACTCACGGAAAAAGACAAGCAATCCCACCAGCAAGGCACGCAAAAGATTACACCAGAAAAGAACCGAACGTTTCTGCCAGCGGTCAACGAAAACGCCGGCCACCGGCCCCAGAAGAAGCGCCGGTAAACCAATAGCCAGAACCAGCAACGAAACTGCGATATTGGACCGGGTTTGTTCGTAAACGCGTATCGTCAAGACAAAGGCCATCATATTAACCGCCAGTTGGGAAAAGATCTGACCTAACCACAGATTGCGGAATGATGAATTATTTAATACTGACCGAAGTGATGAAGACATGTGATTTTTTATATAAGCCACTTGCCATTTTTTTGGATACATTTTCCGTCAAGGTAGACAGCTCCTCCGGCGCGCAGGTCTTTGATCATATCCCAATGCAAGGCCGAGATATTTTTTCCGCGCGTTTCTTTATAGGAGCGACCCAGGGCAATGTGAATGCTCCCACCTATTTTCTCATCAAAAAGAATATTTTTAGTGAAGCGATCTATTTGATAATTATTGCCTATCCCCAATTCGCCTATAAACTGCGCCCCGGCATCCATGGCTAACATATGGTGGAGAAAATCTTCCCCTTTTTGCGCTTGGGCTTTTACCACTTTGCCTTTTTTAAACCACAAACGGACGTCATCGACTTCCCTACCGTGGTAAATCACCGGATAGCTGTAATGAATAAAGCCCTCGGCCGAGTCCTCAACCGCTGAAGTAAAAACTTCACCGTCAGGCATGTTGCATTCGCCGTTGGCGGCAATAACTTTTCTGCCTTTTATTGACAAATTTAGATCAGTTCCTTCGCCGACGATACGCACTACGTTTCCCGCTTCAATAATTTTTGCCAGATGGGCTTGTTTTTTTGCAATTTCCTTCCAATTCACGTCAACAATAGCCGAAAAAACAAAGTCAGAATAATTTGCCAGCGACATATCTGCCTCTTGGGCCAGGGCTTCGGTCGGAAAATCGGTGATCACCCAGCGCGTGTGTTCGACCCGGTGATCCAGAAGCGGTCGTATAGTCTGTTGTCTAACAGCTACTTTTTTGGGGTGGGCTTGGGAGAGGCTGCGGGTGTTGCGGGGAGCCGAGATTCCGATCCAGACATCGGTCGCCTTCATCTGTTCAAACGCCAGCTGGGGAAATGCTTTCAACTGTTCTTCCTGGCATTCGGCAAAGTATATTTCTGATATTTCGTCAAGTCCGATATGGGTAATAATCTCTTTGGGATTGCGTTTTAAAACTTCGCGGTAGACCTCAAGAACCAGGGGTTTAGCAAGCTCGCTGCCGACGATCTGAACCACTTCTCCCGCTTTTACTTTAGTAGAGTAACCAACCACAATCTGTGCCTGTTTGTGTATCCGTTCATCCATCATCGGTTTATTATATACCATTTTTAACTGATTTTGTGTATGCTTAATCTATGGCCAGCAATCCTGCCAACGTCCAGCAACTTGTTGCCTTTTTTCGTCAAAACAGCAGTCTTCCTTTGGATCAGTTAAAACAGTCGGCTCAAGAGACTGGTTATACTAACGAGGATATTGAAGCGGCTGCCCAGGGCTTCCAGCCAGCAAACCAGGTCAGCCTCAATTCTCCCGGCATCGCGCCTAAGAAGATAATTCTTGTCGCTTTAGCAATCATCGCTGTTTTAGGTATAATCTTTGCTGCTTTTGCTGCATTCAGCCCAAAAAAACCCGGGTCGGAAACACAAACACTAACCCCCTCCCCGGCAATTCCCACTGTTACGGCTTCTGCAAGCGCTGTCTTTTCTCCCAGCCCCAAGAAAATCGATAATCCACTAGCTGGTTTTAAAGCATTTCTTTCAGGCAGCCTATATAAAATCGAAACTAAGGGCAAACTGGCTGTAGCCGAAACTACGGCTTCATCCTCGGGTACTATCTCTCTGAATCTGGATGACGCGGCTTTTTATCTAAAAAATGGCGAAGTCGTCCGCGCCGACTTAAACGAGGAGGGAACGCGGGAATCGCTCCTTTTCCGAGATTCGACGCTCTATTTTCTTGATCATTCAGCCAAAACTATAACTGCGCTTAATTCCCAGGGCAAATTGGCTTCCGAGAGTCCACTTTACCCCTTGTTTCACTACAGTTTTCCTCCCGCCGGCTTGCTTGAAGCTCAAGACCAGGGAAAACTTATCTGGCAAAAAAACAGTGAACAGGAGTGGCAAAGCGAATGGGCTTATCCCCTGCTTGTTCAGGGAACCAAGACAAAACCCTTTGCTATCAAAATTCTTCTCAATTCTACTAAAAGGCTTATGAAACAGTTTTCTTTAAAAAAGGATGTCAGCTCACCCTGGCAGGATATCAATTTTACCTATATAAAACTTGCCAGCCTAGATCCTGATTTAACGCTGCCTAAGGATTATAAAATAGCAAGTCTAAGCGCGGCCCTCGCCCGACCTTCGCCCACCGCCACCCCCTCAGCCACGCCAAAGAAGTGATAAGCAAGAGCTACTTACTTTATCCCCTTGGCCGTCCGTAGCGTCGAGGCCAAGTTCTCCTTCTAGATTCCCAAATCTCTTCAATAAAATTAGTAAACTCTTCACCTAGTTCTTGAGGAGTTTTATCAATAATCGAAAAATCCAACTCTTGATACTTTTTACTGCGATTAAATGAAACTGTCGGTACATAACAAGAGGCATATTTTCCAGGATATTGATCGTTAGGATTTGGTCTTTCAATGGCAGCAGGGTGATTCCCGCGCGTACTGGGACTAACTCCCCTCCACCTCTTCCAGTTTGGGATATGAGTCTCTTAACGATGTCTCAGAGTCTCAATATCTATCCCTTTCCGTTCTTTACCTCCAGTCAGACGGCTCAGGAATTTGCCAATTTCTCTCATATATCAGAATTGTACAAGAATACAAGCAACAAAATCATCAAATGGCAATAAATAAATTGATTACTATTGACATGCGGCCGCACATGATAAATAATAAATTTATGCGAGGACGCAGACTGCTGAAACAAGTCACCAATGGTCTCTTTGCTACAACTATTGATCTCCTCCTCTTCCATATTTTTCTATTGGGAGCCTCGGTTGGTAAACCGCGTTCTTCCTACGGCATACAAAAGATGTTCGCTGAAGCACTGGAGCAAACTTGTGAGATCAACCACAGCACGGTTAGGAGTGCTTGGAGAAAACTGACACGTCAAGGATTTATTGAAACAATAGTAGATCATCTCTGCCATCGCCCGCTAATCACAAATTTAGGAAAGCAGCGCCTGGAACAAATTGCGCCCGTATATCAGAAACAAAGGCCGTGGGATAAACGCATTTATCTTATTACCTATGATATTCCTGAGGAAAACCGGGTTGATCGCAATCTGCTGCGTGATTATTTGAAACAATTATCCGCTGTCATGCTTCAACATTCTGTGTGGCTAGCCGTATACAATCCCACTTCGCTTATGCACGACTTTGTTACGCAAAAGGAAATTAGCGGAACGATCCTCATCTCTAATACTGGTACCAACGGTTCAATAGGAGATGAAAGTGTAGAGGAATTGGTAGCCCGCCTTTATAGACTCGAGGAACTTAATTACCGCTATAAGGAGTTTCTCTCCTTAAGAAAGGTAAAACTCCATGAGGCTATCTTTCAGTATCTTGCCATTTTGAATGATGATCCACAGCTTCCTTTTGAATTGCTACCTGACTGGTGGCAAGGAGATGAAGCCTATGAAAGATATAAACAACTTGTTAGGGCTATACAAACTAGCATATTTGTAAAACAACCAGCCTCGTAGAATTTTCATCTTAAAATGGGTAGAATCTTGTGCTGTATTCTTAAGTTAGTTCGAACATTTTTCGCCGCCTGCGGCGACGAGGGAGTCCCCCCGCGAAAATTCGGAAAGGCGGCGGAGCCGCACCGCTGACAATTTCCAGTTTTTCTTTGGCGGCAAATTTTTAAATCAACTTGTTTTCTTGCGTAATAAGAAAACTTTATAAATTATAACTCCTAAGATGATAGTTACCAAAATAATTATGAATATCCAATTCTGGGAAAGATTTAACTTCTTTCCTGATGGCACCTCTGGTGCATTGGGCTGCGGAGATGGAATTTGGCTTCCGCCTAAAATAGATAGGTCGTTACTTGCTGCGGTTAACAATTTGGTTCTGCTACAAATCCCAGTACTTAGAGAACTGTCACCATGCGCATATACAATATATCTTTCTCCTTCTTTAAAACTGAATCCACACATGGATCCTTCGGTGGCGGTAGAGACAACAATATTTTTTTCTGATACCCCCTTCCATGCTTTCTCTACATCAAAATTTACTTTATACGCATATCCCTCACGACTTATATTGAGAACTTGTCCAGAAAAAACGGCCGTAGATTTTTCTAACTCTTCAGTGGGCGAACCCGGTGGAATACAAGAACATGCAAAAACTGTAAGAGGTTTAGCAACAGCAAGCAAGGAAAAAACTATGAATGTGGCTAACAATACTGACAATAGTTTCCCTAGATTTATATTAGACATATTCATTAAAAAATTTTCTTCCCCCAAAATTAAAATATGGTTCGAGACACTCTATGTCAAGTCCCAATTTTCTATGGGACTAGAGAGTCGAACA